>CAZUVG010000119.1:0-7724 GCA_964623765.1 uncultured Roseicyclus sp. | reverse complement strand
GGCCGAGGTCTCGGTGGCGGTCGTGGATTTGGTCAAACGGGGGCAGGAAATCGCTCGGCTGCGCAGCGACGCGGCCGCGGCGGACCTGGCGCAGGCGCGGCAGGCACTGGCCGCGGCCGAGCGCGACCTGGAGAACGCCGAGACGCTGCTCGAGCGTGGCGTTGCCACCGTCGACCGCGTGCAGCAGGCGCGCACCGCCCTTACCCAGGCGCAGGCGCGGCTCGCCGCGGCCGTGGACGCGGTCTCGAACAACGTCGTCGTGTCCCCCTTCGGGGGTAGGGTCGAGCGCCTCGGGATAGATCCCGGCGAATACGTGCAGGCGGGCGCCGAGATCGGGCGGATCGTCGACATCACGCCGCTCACCGTCTCCTTCGAGGTGCCCCAGCAGGCCCTGCGGCGGCTGGCGAGCGGGCAGGAAGCGACCGTGCGCTTCATCACCGGCGAGACGGCCGAAGGCAGGGTCACCTTCGTCGGCAGCGCCGCGGTGCCGGCCACCCGCACCTTCCCCGCCGAGATCACCATCCCCAATCCCGACGGTGCCATCGCAGCGGGGATCTCGGCCGACATCACCATCCCCACACGCGAGGTCATGGCCCATTTCGTCTCGCCCTCGGTCATCTCGCTCGATCCCGAGGGACGGCTCGGGGTGAAGACCGTGGACGCGGAGGATATCGTCGCGTTCCACCCCGTCGAAATCGTCCGGGCGGAGATCGACGGCGTCTGGGTGACGGGCCTGCCCGGCGAGGTGCATATCATCACCGTGGGCCAGGGCTTCGTCCGTGCGGGCGAACGGGTGCGCCCGCAGATGCAGGCGGCGACCCCATGAAAGCGGTGATCGACGCCGCCTTCTCCCGCAGCCGTGTCGTCGCGATGGTGCTGGCCTTCGTGCTGGCGCTCGGCACCTGGGCCTACAACGCCATCCCGAAGGAAGCGAACCCCGAGGTCCCGCTGCCCTTCTTCTACGTTTCGACGGGTCTCGACGGGATCACCCCCTCGGATGCCGAACGCCTGCTGATCGAGCCCATGGAGCGCGAGTTCGGCGTCCTCACGGGGCTGGAGCGGATGGAGAGCTTCGCCGCCGAGGGGACAGCGAGCGTGACGCTCGAGTTCGAGGCGGGCGGCGACACCGAGGAGGCGCTGGCCGACATCCGCGAGGCGGTGGACCGCGTGCAGTCCGAACTGCCCGACGACGCCTACGAGGTCCGCGTCACCGAGATCAACACGGCGCTCTTCCCCGTGGTCACCGCCATCCTTTCGGGGCCCGTGCCCGAACGGACGCTCAACCGGCTGGCCGAGGACGTGCAGGCCGCCGTCGAGGCGCTGCCGGGCGTGCTGGAGGTCGATATCGGCGGGCGGCGGGTCGAGTTCGTCGAGGTCCTGATAGAGCCCACCGTCTTCGAGACCTACGACCTGTCCTTCGACGAACTGATCGGACAGGTCACGCGAAACAACCGACTGATCGCCGCCGGCGCCATCGAGACGGGCGCGGGACGGATCGTGCTGACCGTGCCGGGGCTGATCGAGGGGCTGGAAGACGTGATGGAGATGCCCGTCCTCGTGCGCGACGGCACCGTGGTGACCTTCGGCGACGTGGCGACCGTCCGGCGCGCCTTCGACGATCCCACGGGGTTCGCCCGGATCGACGGGCAGCCGGCGCTCGCGCTCGAGGTCACCAAGCGCTCGGGTGCCAACATCATCGAGACGGTGGCGCAGGTGCGCAGCACCGTGGCCGCGCTTCAGGCCGACTGGCCCGACACCGTCGATATCGCCTGGCAGCAGGACCAGAGCGAGATCGTCCGCGACATCCTCGGCGACCTGGAAGCCAACGTGATCGCCGCCGTGGTGCTCGTGATGATCGTCATCGTCTACGCCCTCGGCCTGCGCTCGGCGATCCTCGTGGGCCTTGCGATCCCGGGTGCCTTCCTCGCGGGTGTCATCGGGCTGTGGTTCATGGGCTACACGATGAACATCGTGGTGCTCTTCTCGCTGATCCTCGTGGTCGGCATGCTGGTGGACGGTGCCATCGTCACGACCGAGCTTGCCGACCGCCACCTCCAGCAGGGCGCCACCCCCCGCGAGGCCTACGCCGCGGCGGCAAAGCGCATGTCCTGGCCCATCGTCGCCTCGACCGCGACGACGCTCAGCGTCTTCTTCCCGCTTCTGTTCTGGACCGGGCTCGTGGGCGAGTTCATGAAGTTCCTGCCCATCACCGTCATCCTGACGCTGACCGCCTCGCTGTTCATGGCACTGGTCTTCATTCCCGTCGTGGGCGGCATGATCGGCCGGCGACAGCCCCGCTCGGCACGCGAGAAGGCGGCGATGGAAGCCTCCGAGCACGGCGATCCGCGGCAGATCGGAGGGCTTACGGGTGCCTATGTGCGCCTCCTGCATTTCGCGATCCTGCGGCCCGCGGCGACGGTGATCCTGACCGTGGGGCTCCTGCTTGGCAGTTTCGGCCTCTATGCGCAGTTCGGCACGGGTGTGTCGTTCTTCCCCTCCGTAGAACCCGATTTCATGCAGGTGCAGGTGCGCGCGCGCGACAACCTCTCGGTGTGGGAACGCGACGTGCTGGTGCGCGAGGTGGAGGAGCGCATCCTGCAGTTCGACGAGGTGGCAAGCACCTACGCGCGCACCGTGATGAGCGCGGGCCAGGGCGACGAAGAGACCATCGGCACGCTGCAGCTGGAGCTGACGGAATGGGACACGCGCCGTCCCGCCGCTCTCATCGGGCAGGACATCCGGGATGCGGTGTCGGGTATCGCCGGCATCGACGTGCAGGTCCAGACCGAGAGCGGCGGGCCCACGGCCGGAAAGCCCGTGAACCTCCGGATCGCGGCGCGGACGCCCGAGGCTCAGGCCGAGGCGGTCGAGACGGTGCGCGCCCTCATGGCCGAGATCGGCGGCTTCACCGATGTCGCCGACACGCTGCCGCTCCCCGGCGTCGAGGTCTCCGTCATCGTCGACCGGGCCGAGGCCGCGCGCTACGGGGCAGACGTGAGCCTCCTCGGCCAGGCGCTACAGCTTCTGACGCGCGGGATCACGGTCGCCGACTACCGGGCCGAGGACGCCGACGAGCCGCTCGACATCCGCATCCGCTTTCCCTACGAGGATCGCTCGCTCGCTGCGCTCGGCAACCTGCGCGTGCCGACGGCGACGGGCCTCGTGCCGATCTCGAACTTCGTCACCTTCGCACCGACCGAGCGCGTCGGCACCATCCGCCGCATCGACGAGCGCCGGGTCGTCACCGTGGAGGCGAACGTCGCCCCCGGGCTGCTCGTCAACGACCAGGTCGCCGCGCTCCAGTCCGCGCTCGCAACGGCCGACCTGCCCGAGACCATCGAGGTCACCTTCGCCGGCGAGGCCGAAGACCAGGCGGAAGCGGCGCAGTTCCTCGTGCTCGCCTTCCTCTCGGCGATCTTCCTGATGTTCGCGATCCTCGTCACGCAGTTCAACAGCTTCTACCAGAGCTTCGTCGTGATGAGCGCCATCGTCTTCTCGGTTGCGGGCGTCCTCTTGGGCCTCCTTGTCACCGGCCGGCCCTTCGGCGTGGTGATGGGCGGGATCGGCGTGATCGCGCTCGCAGGCATCGTGGTCAACAACAACATCGTGCTGATCGACACCTACAATGCCCTTCTCCGCGCCGGGCAGCCTCCCCGGGAGGCGGCGCTGCGCACCGGTGCGCAGCGTCTGCGCCCCGTCGTGCTGACGGCGCTGACGACGGCGCTGGGGCTGATGCCGATGGTGATCGGGCTCAGCATCAACTTCTTCACGCGCGAGGTCGTCTACGGTGCGCCTTCGACCCAGTGGTGGACGGAGCTTTCGAGCGCAATCGTCGGCGGGCTGGTCGTGGCGACGGTGCTGACCCTCGTCGTGACGCCTGCCATGCTCATGCTGGGCGAACGGCATGCCGACCGCCGCGCTGCCCCAGGCGGAGAGACGCCCGGCAGGATCGAATGGACCGCATCCCCGGCGAAATGATCAAGTTTCAAGGAGTCCGGCAAAGGGGACGCGGCTCGTGCGGTGGTATCCATTCCATCGTCGTCATGACGGCCCGAGTCCAATCCGCCACCCGCTGCGCAAGTCCGGAAGATCATTTTGGATCCGCGTCATTGTGCTGCTCCCGCAGCCGCGTAAAGAAACCTTTTATCTCCTCGGGCGTGGATCGCTCAACCGCGCCGCCCGCGACCTCCTCCTGCGACCAGATCCACGTGGTGGCGGGATCATGCAGCATGTCCCATTCACCGAAAACACGCTCCGCCACCGGTTCCGAGACGTGCAGGGTCACTTCCAGGTGGCGGTCGTCGCGCCCGATGCGCGCGAGGGCGTCGCGGACCTTGTCTTCCGGCCCCTCGAGCCACTGCAGGTAGATGTCGCCCCGACAGATCAGCGCGCCGGTGATGCCATCCCGCTCGTTCGCCCGCCGTGCATCCGCGAGGATCCCGTTCAGGATGCCTTGGTCGAAGCCGAAGGGGCGGGAGCTGTATACCGCTCGGAAAAGGGTCATGGTCGCGCGTCTCCTTCTGGGGTCCCTCGCGATGCCGTCGTTCGTGCATCGCCAGCTCGTGCTTCTGCAATTCAGGCAGCCAATCCGGGCCATGGAAGGCGCGAAGCTCGGGGATGGCTGTCAGCCGCGCAACTCAACGAGACGGGCGAGGTCGGTGCAAGCGCTGCGGGCATCGTCGAACACGAGGTCGATGTCGACAAGTCGCAGGATCCGCTCTCCCTCCAAATCGCCGCCGGGCGCCACACCGATAATGGCCTCAGGCACGGAAATGCGCATCCCGACCACGAGGCGCACAAGCTCATCCAGCCGCCGATCCGAACTGAGCGACAGCCCGATGATCTGCGGGCGCGTCGCCTCGACATGCGTCAGCAGCGCATCGTGATCGGTGTCGGTCTGCAGATCTATCTCCCAGCCGGCGTCTCGGAACAGATCCGCCGCCATGGTAATCCCGATGCCGTGATCTTCCCCGGGAACCGTCGCGAAAAGCGCATGTCTGCGAGAGTCTAACGGCACGAATGCGGAGGGCCGCTCGGCGCGCAACGCACGCATCAGCGCGTAGAGATGCCCCGTCCCGTAAGTGACTTCCACGAAAGACAGCCGGTTCTCGTCCCAGCCTGCTCCGAGACGTCGTGCCGCCGCGGCGATGTAGCCGAGATAGACGCCCTGCCGGGTCACGCCCTCGCCCCGTCTGGCGAGGATGAACTCCAGCGCCGCATCTGGCTCCGGCTGGACCAGGGCATCACAGAAGGCCGCGATGCTCTCATCGCTGATGTCCCGGGCCTCGAAGCCCGGCTGACCGGCTTGCGTCCGAACGAGTCGGCGGACGATGTCGCCGGCCAGGGCTTCTATGGCGTCGGGGGGGAAGCCCCTTCGTTTCGACTCGAACAACGAAGCGGTTTGAACGAAGGCTTCCGGATCGAACCTGACGACGTCTTTTGCCATGGGTGGTGCCTCCCCATGTATCAGCATACTTCCGCATGCAAGTTTCTCAAGCGCGGAGATTGGTCGGAAGCAGGGTTCCCCTGGGTGCGCCGCTGAAAGTTCCGCCTGACATGCGACCTCTCTTCGCTCAGCTTGCGAACGGTTGCCGCCTCGGGCTCGTTGATCCTGAGCGTGCGCCATCGGGATCGTATACCGGCGGCACCTTGGCCCCCGTCCACAGCCCCTTGGATTTCGAGGCCGCGATCCTGTCCCCGGACCCGCTCGGCTGGAGTCGATCGTCCGCCATGCGGACGGAGCGGCCCTCGATGCATCTTTGCTTCCCATCCACGTCCTGGCGCGGTGGACGGGCCTCATCTATGGCGCCACGTGTGCTGGGAAACGCCGATATCCGTTCATCGAAAGGACAAATTTGTCTCAAACAATGCCAGTGACCCTTCTGTAAGAGACCATTATGACCGCAAAAATTTCTGGATCTTCGAACGATGAGACCGACAATCTCATTACGGAACAGAGGCTTCGCCTGCTCGTGGTCGACGACGAGCCGGACGTCCGTGAGCTTCTGGTCGCGGCATTGGGCGCGGCGGGCGGCTGCCATGTGCATGCAGCGGGAGATGCCCGGTCCGCGCTGCGAGCGCTGGATGCCGAGGAAACGCCTTTCGACGGAATCCTTCTCGACATCCAGATGCCGGGGACGACCGGGATCGAACTCTGCGGGATCATTCGAGCCACGCCAGGCTACGGCGACGTGCCGATCATCATGCTGACGGCCATGGCCGAGCGGCACTATCTGCAGGATGCCTTCGCCAAGGGCGCGAACGATTACATCACGAAACCGTTCGAGATCGCTGACCTTGGCAAGAAACTCGCGAAGCAACGCACCAACAGGCTGAGGCGGAAGCGGTTCAAATGCGCGGACAGCTCGACCGCCTCCGACCGGGAAGTCATCCGATGCCTCGAGGACGCGGTTGCAGTCCCGGGAGTGGAAAGATGTATCGGCCGCGAGGCGTTCCAGACCTATCTGCTTCAGTCGCATGCCCGCTTCGCATCGCCTGTCACCGTAAGGGCGATCAAGATCGCGCAGGTCTACGATCTTTTCTCGCAATTGCCCGACGGAGAATACCAGGCGACGATCCGGCGGATCGCCCAGCTCCTCTCGAACCTCACGCGGCGGACGGAAGACGTGATCTCCTATTTCGGTAACGGGATCTTCCTGTCCGCCTGCGTCGGGAAGAGCGCCCTCGAAGAAGCGCCGCTCTCGGCCGGCCTGCGACGCGACAAGGGGTTGGGCAAGCTCACCGATCACGACTTGCCGCTGAACCTGATCCTCGGCAGCGCGGTCACGGTTGACGGTCCGACGAAGGCCGATGTCATCCTTTCGCTCAACGCTTCCATCGATGCCGCCGAAGCCACGGAAGAGTCGATGTCGAGCTGGGGCACCTTCCGGGAATGGATGGCGCAAAAGATGTCCATGCGCCGCGAGCGATCCCGCATGGAGCAAGCCGCCTACGAGCAAATCCTCGACGACTTCATAGAGTCGGGCGAACTCGGCTGGAAGTGATGGCGTGTGCGGAACGTCTGCTCCAGCCAGGAGCAGACGTCGGCTTCATGTTCATCGGGGACCGGGTCGCGCAAAACCGGCCTGATGCACCTGCCGATACGCTTGCCGGTGTGCTCAAGGGGGTGGAGCGACACCCGAGGATGTGTCGGTGGGCGTCAGACACGACGCGCAGACTCTACCACCCGGTCGCTGGAGTCGAAGAAAACCACGGAAGCTGCATCGGCTCCGAAATGCACGGTCTGGCCTTCGCTGACTGCGCTTTCGTGACCTCCGCGCAAGATGATCCGATCCTCGCCCATGCGAAGATGAACAAGCGTTTCCGCCCCAAGCGCCTCGACGAGAACAACGTCCCCTGACGGACCGTCTCTGACAACCCGAAGCTCCTCGGGACGGATACCTGCGATAGCAGCGTTCTCGGGCGTGCGGCCTGCCAATTCGGAGAGCGCCTTGCCGGCAGGGGATGCGAGATCGAAAACGTTCATGGGCGGTGCCCCGATGAACTCGGCCACGAAACGACTCGCCGGGTTCCGGTAGAGCTCCATGGGAGTTCCGATTTGCTCGACACGCCCTTCTGACATGATGACGATGCGATCGGCGAGGCTCATTGCCTCAACCTGATCGTGCGTGACGAATACGAAAGTGGCGCCAAGCCGGGCGTGCAGATCCTTCAGTTCTGCGCGGAGTTGCGTGCGAAGCTTCGCGTCCAGGTTCGACAGTGGC
>CAZUVG010000118.1:0-7797 GCA_964623765.1 uncultured Roseicyclus sp. | reverse complement strand
CAAGCCCTGCGGCAAACTGTCGACAGTTGACTGCCGCTTGGTAAGGCTCTGTTGAGCCGGTCACGCGAGAACCGCTCCATGACAGACGAGGCGAGAGCGAGAATGCGGACGACCTTCTTCCGGAGCGTATCCGCTGCCGCGCTCTGCGCCCTCGTCTATGTCGGCTTCGTGCTCTACGAGCGTCAGCTCATCTGGACGATCGAGCGCAAGGCATCGGTCAGCGGGACAGCCTGGCTCGAGTACTTCTCCGCGACCGTGCCCGACTTCGAGCAGGTGATGAAGACGGGCGAGGTCACCGACACGCAACTCTCGGCGCTGCGCACCTCGAAAGCCGCGCTCGACGTCTTTCGCTTCAAGCTCTTCAGTGCCGAGGGGGAACTGACGTTCCTGTCCGATGTCCTCGACGGGGTGACGGACAGCGGCAGCAATTTGTTCACGCACAACCCCGAAGCCGCTTCAGTCCTGCGCTCTGGCACCCCCTACATCTCGCTCGAGGACGGAACCGCCGAGCCCGACCGTCCAGACAGCTACGCCGAGATATACCTCCCCGTCCTGACGCAAGCGGGACCGGTCGGCGTGGTCGAGGTTTACGTGGACATGGCCAAGACCCGTGCCGTGACCGAGGCAGCCTTCGCGCGGTTTGCGTTGCTTCTCGGCGGCCTTGGCGTGCTTGCCCTGGCCATCCCCTCCCTGCACTGGCTCGCGGCCTGGCGGGAGACACGCCGGAAAAATGCTGACCTGGTGCGAACGGCCGAAACCGAAGCCCAACTCTCGCGGGAGGTGCGCCTCATCGGCGAACTGAACGAGTGGCTGCAATCCAGCCGCTCCCAGTCAGAGCTGTTCGAGATGGTCGTGGACTTTCTCACCCGGCTCCTGCCCGAGTGCGAGGGGGAGATCTATGTCTACGCCAACTCGCGCGACGTGCTGGATGGCTGCGCGGACTGGGGGGGCGGGTCTGCCCATGCCCATATCCATCCCCAGGATTGCTGGGGCCTGAGACGCGGGCGGACCTACGAGTTCGGCGAGGCCGAGATCGGGTTTGCCTGCGCGCATGCCGGCAAGAACGACGGGCGCGCCTATCTGTGTCTGCCGCTTCTGGCGCACGGGGAGACGATCGGGCTTCTGCACCTCAAGCAGCGCAAGGACGCCGAGTTGATCCGCTTCCGGGCATCTCGGCGGCTTGCACAGCTCTGTGCCGAGCAGATCTCGATGGCGATCGCGAATGTGCGGATGCGCGACGAGCTGCAGGACCAGTCGATCCGCGATTCTCTGACGGGTCTGTTCAATCGCCGCCACCTCACCGAGGCCCTGCGTCGCTACATGGCCCAGGCAGCGCGCCAGGACACGTCCGTGGCGCTCCTGTCGATCGATGTCGATCACTTCAAGAAGTTCAACGACAATTACGGACACGACGCCGGCGACATGGTCCTGCGGGCCGTGGGCCAGGTGCTCGACCGAGCGACCGACGGCAACGAGCTCGCCTGCCGGCCGGGCGGCGAAGAGTTCATGGTGGTCCTGCCCGACAGCGAGGTCGCAGAGGCGCTTCACCGGGCCGAGGCCATCCGCGAACAGATCCAGGCGATCTCGATCCGGTACGGCGAGAAGACCCTGCCCAGCATCACCGCCTCGATCGGAATCGCGCTGTCGCCCGCCGACGGCACCATCCCCCTGGACCTCATGCGCGCCGCAGATGAAGCCCTCTATGCCGCCAAGGCAGCGGGACGAAACCGGGCAGTCCTCACTACCCTCATCGGCATGGAGGACGAGGGTGAGGTTCGGGGCAACGACATCGGGTCCGGTCTTGCCGCGAGCGGTTAGGCACTCAGCCGACAGACTGCAGCAGAAGCGCCGACGGGTGCTCAGTTTGCCGAAAGCTCCACGATCCGGTCGCGGGCAGTGACGAACTGGGGCAATTCCGCGATCGGCCGGCCCTCGGCGAGCGCAACCGCCTGCTCGTAGCGCGCCCGCGCCTCCTCGAACCGGCCAAGCTCGTCATAAAGACGCGCCAGGTGGAACTGGACGAGGGCATTTTCCGGCAGGGCCTCTGCGGCAGGCTCGAGATGGGCCAGCGCCTCGTCGAGTTCGCCGCGCAGGAACGCGATCCAGCCATAGGTGTCCTGGAATTCCGGCACCTCGCGCCCCCGCAGGCGGCGCGCCATGGCCGCGGCTCGCTCGACCTCCGCGGGATCCTCGGAGCGGTGGGCCGAGATCAGGCTCGCCAGGTTGTTGGCGACGACGAGATTGCTTCTGTCCTCCTCGTAGAGCTCCTCGAAGGTCGCGATCGCCCCGTCGATGTCGGCGGCCTCTTCCTGGAGCGCGCCCTTGAGAAGACGCAGGACGCGCGCGTCGGGCACCCGGGCGAGCTGGGCATCGACCATGGCCCTGGCATCCCCGCCACGACCCTGTGCACGCAGAAGGGCGTAGAGCTGCCGGACAGGCTGTGCAGCGCCCGGGAAATCCTCCAGCACCTCGCGAAGCCGTGTCTCCACCTGCTCGAGATCGCCTTCCGCAAAATCGAGCGCGACCTCGAGCTGGCGCAGTGGCAGATCGTCGGGATACTCGGTCAGGCCCTCCTCGACAGCCGTGCGGGCTGCCTCGAAATCCTGCTCCCGGGCAAGCAGGAGCGCCCGCAAGCTCTGGGCCTGGCGTACGTCGTCGCCGCCCTGCGCGATCTGGGTCTCGAGACGGGCGAAGATCTCCTCGACGCGATCCTCCGAGAGCAGCAGTGCCGTCTCCAGCGACTGGACAAGATTGCGGGCCTGAGGGTCCGTGCGGCCGTCGAGACGGGCCAGGAGCGACCCGACCTCCGCCCAGTCTTCCTGCGCAGCGGCGATCTCGGCCAACGCAGCGATGAGATCCAGATTGGCCGGAGCATTGCGCAGAGCGTCCGTGAGAACCTGGCGCGCAGGTGCCACCCGCCCCTCGGCCATCAGGAAGCGCGCATAACGCAACGATTCCGGCACGGCGGCGCCGGACGCCTCTACGGCAAGCGCAAGCCGCTCGCCGGCAAGGTCGCGGCTGCCCTCCCGTTCGTGCGCTGTCGCCATCAGGGTAAGGAGTTCGGGGTCGCGCGGCGACTGGCCGAGGGCGGCGCGCAGATCGGTGATCGCCTCACCGGCCCGATCCTCGTCGATCGCCCAGGCCGCCCTGATCTTCAGCGCCTCGACATGCGTGTTGTCGGCAGCAATCACCTCCTCGATGCGGGCCTTTGCTGCCTCGACATCTCCGGTCGCAACCAGCATGCGGGCGAGAAGAACGGCGATGTCGCGTGTCTGGTCGGAGGGCTCGGCCGTCTCGAGAACGCTGCGCAGACGCGCGATCGCCGCATCACGATCCCCCTGGTCGAAGAGGATCGATGCCTCTTCTGCCCTGTAGGCATCGGCACGCGGGGTGCCCTCGGCGGCCGTGATCAACGCGTCCAGCTCGGCAAGCGCGGCGTCGTCCCCCCTGGACTGACGGAGAAACTCGACGACCGTGAGGTAGCCCTGGGAGCTTTCGGGGGTGAGCTCTGCGATCTCTCGCAGGAAGGCCTCGGCAAGGTCCGTCTCGCCCCGCCCGATATGCCACCGCAAGCGCGTCTGCTGGACTTGCGCGTTCTCGGGAAAGAGCGCGAACATCCGTTCGAGCTGCTCGGTGACGCCCTGTTCGTCCTGTGCCTGGCCAAGCAGTTCGAGACGCGCAAAGTGCAGCTGCAGGTTCTCGGGATCCTGCTCGAGCACGCGATCGATCTCGGGCAGCGCCGCGACCGGATCGTTCCCCGAGAGCAGATGCGAGATCAGGATGCGCCGGGCGACCTGGTTGTCGGGCGCGACATCGAGAATGCCGCGCGCGGTCGCCGCCACAGCATCCATGCCGTCCGCATCTTCCTCCAGGGCCGCGGCTCGATACTCGAGCGCGACACCGACCGCGCGGGCGGCCGGATCGTCCGGCACGAGCTCGAGCGCCTCGCGTCCATGACGCTCCACCTCGTCCCAGTTGCCGATGTCGAACGCCATCTCGGCGAGCGCGATGCGGGCTTCGGGCGTGTCAGGATACTGCTCGACCAGGAGCCGATACTGGCCATACGCTTCCTCGAACTCGCCGCGCTCGCGGACGCTCGCGGCATAAAGAGCCCGCGCCTCCCTGTGCAGGCCGTCGTAGTCGAAGACACGACGCAGATCGACGAGGGCCAGCTCGACCTCGCCCTCGGCGAGATACCCGAGCGCCGACTGGTAGTGACGTTCGGCGCGCTCCTCGGAGCTCTGACACGCGGCGAGCGCCAGGCTCGCGACCAGAATCAGAACAAGACGGATCGGACGGGACATGGTGCGTCTCCGCTGGACGGCAGAATATGAAAGCGTGGGCGCCTGGGCGTCGACCTTGCGCACAAGCAGGGAACATTCAAGGCGTTCCGGTGCAGGTGCGCGTCGCTGTGGCTCTAGCAGCCGGTGCCGCGCAGCATCACTCCGACCGTGGCGACGATCAGCTTCAGGTCCGTGCGAAAGCCGATCTGCTGCGCATAGGCATCATCATG
Organism: uncultured Roseicyclus sp.; assembly: GCA_964623765.1. Lineage (GTDB taxonomy): Bacteria > Pseudomonadota > Alphaproteobacteria > Rhodobacterales > Rhodobacteraceae > Roseibacterium. Next base: position 3,284 of record CAZUVG010000118.1, on the reverse strand, counting down.
CAGCGCGCGGTCCGCGAAAGACGAGGTATGGCGATCGCTGACCTGCCAGGGACCGGTCAGCCCGGGCCGCAGCCGGTAATAGGCATGGCCCGGGTAGAGAGGCATCTGTTCGGGCGTCATTGGCCTTGGCCCGACGAGACTCATCTCGCCACGCAGCACGTTCCAGAACTGGGGCAGCTCGTCGAAGGAGAAGGCGCGCAGAACCTGCCCGACGCGCGTGATGCGGGGGTCGCGCATGAGCTTCTGGTGGTGCGCCCATTCCTGCCGTGCGGCCGGATCGGCAGCAAGATGGGCCTGCAGGACGGCATCGGCGCCCGGCACCATGCTGCGCAGCTTCCACATGCGAAAGACCCGGCCGTTCTGCCCGACACGCCGCTGAGCGTAGAAGGGAGTGTGGCCGTCGAGGGCCACCAGAAGCGCGCAGAACCCAATCAGCGGAAGGAACAGCGGGGCGAGAAGCAGCGTGACAGCAAGATCCAGGGCGCGCTTGCCGAACCGGTTGTAGACGGAGACGCCCCAGGCCGAGTGCAGAGAAGCTGGGGGGCGGTCCACCCGATCGGCCAGTTTCAGAACAAGGGGGGCCTCGACATCACAGGTCTGAACACGTTCAAATTTCACGTATGCACCTTGGTACTTCAACGACATACAAAACCCGCACACGCAGAAATCGAGCCGTGCGTTTCACTCTCGGGCAGCAGAGAACGAACTTTGATGCCGCCTGTAAACCTCTCTTAAAATTGCGTTGCCGCGCACGCGCCCCCCGGACGGACCCGCCATGGCTAACACCAGCATAATACAAAGTTTTTCTATCTATTGGGCTGTTTCGCCCTGCCTGACAGAGTGTTTCCCGCTCCAAGACAGCCCTCTGCGGCGGCAGATCGCGCGCAAGCGGGCCGCATCGCCCGCTCCCGAGCGAATCGGTCTGCCCCATGCACGCCACAGAAAGACCCTGTCCCCTTGCACTGAATATGGGATAGAAGCTCTGACCTGACGGGGAGGGGCAGATGCCTGGGTATTGGCTCCGCTGGGTGCTAGTCGCGAGGTGGCGATGACCGCGTCGAGTTCATTCGACCTCTACACGGGGTTCTTCGGGCTGACCCGACGGCCGTTCTCGCTCGTGCCCGATTCGAGCTTCCTCTACTGGTCGGCGCACCACAGGGACGCCTACACCATGCTGGAGTATGGCCTCCTCACCCGGGCCCCGATCACGCTGCTGACGGGCGAGGTCGGCGCCGGCAAGAGCACTCTGCTGGCGCATCTGCTCAACACGGTCGGTGATGATCTGCGGCTTGGCCTTGTCGCCAACGCCCATGGCGACCGGGGCGAGCTGCTGCACTGGGTGCTCCTGGCGCTCGATCTCGCCCCCGACCCGTCGGAAAGCTACGTGCAGCTCTTCGGTCGTCTGCAGGACTTCCTGATCGCCGAATATGCCGCGGGCCGCCGGGTCGTGCTCATCTTCGACGAGGCGCAGAACCTCAGCCGCGAATCGCTCGAAGAGCTGCGAATGCTCACCAACATCAACTCGAACGGCGACGAGCTTCTCCAGCTCATCCTCGTCGGTCAGCCGGAACTGCGCGAGACGATCATGCGTCCCGACCTGCGCCAGTTCGCCCAGCGTGTCGCGTCGAGCGTGCACTTGCCTGCGCTCGATGCGGAGATGATCGAGACGTATCTCGACCATCGCCTGGACACGGCCGGCGCCACGTCGAAAATCTTCCAGCCAGACGCCGCCGAGCTCGTTTTCCAGGCGACAGGAGGGGTTCCACGCCTCGTCAACCAGCTCGCCGATCTGAGCCTCGTTTACGCGTTCACGAGGAACGTGCGGGAGGTTGACCGCGCCGTAGTCCAGCAGGTCCTTGATGATGGCGTCTTCTTCGGTATGCGCACGCCCGAGGAGGGGCGCGTGCTGAAGCTGCACCACCCGGCCAAGAAGGAAGCGGACTGACGCATGGACCTTGGGTTCTACTTCAAGCTGTTCATTCGACGGCTGCCCTACTTCCTGTTCTTCCTGATCCTGGGCACTGCAGCCGGGCTGACCGTGGCGACCATCCTGCCGCCCGTCTACTCGGCGCGCGCCGTGCTCGTGGTCGAGAGCGAGCGCATTCCGGAGGAGCTTGCCCCGTCCACGGTGCAGACCGAGGCCACCGAGGCGCTGCAGATCATCCGCCAGCGCATCCTGACCCGGGAGCGGCTTCTCGAGCTTGCCAACGATTTGAGTATCTACGGCGCGCCGGGCAGTGCCGATCGTCAGAGCATGACCGCAGACGACGTCGTGGAGGACCTCCGTCGGCGGATTTCGATCGATACGTCGGGAGGTGGTCGGCGCGGAGCGATGATCGTCACGGTCGGCTTCAGCGCGCCCACGGCACCGCTTACCGCATCTGTCGCGAACCAGATCGTGACGGCGATCCTGGAGCAGAACGCGGCGCTGCGGCGCGGCGCAGCAAGCGAAACCCTGGAGTTTTTCGAGGACGAGGTTGCACGGCTTGACCGCGAGCTGGCCCGCCGGAGCTCGGAGATCCTCGCGTTTCGCGAGGCCAACCTCGAGGCCCTGCCTGACAGTCTCGACTTCCGCCGCAGCCAGCAGGCCGCCCTACAGGAACGTCTCCAGCAGCTCGACCGCGAGGAGGCAACGCTCCGGGATCGGCGCAACCGGCTGGTGACGATCTACGAGACGACCGGCGAGGTCGTCGCCAGCCAGCAGGCCCCCCAATCGCAAAGCGAACTCGAGCTCACCCAGCTGCGCCGCGAGCTGACGCTTGCCCGCAACACGCTCGCCGAAGGCAACCCCCGTCTCCGCATGCTCGAGACGCGCGTCAGCTCGATGGAAGAGATCGTCGCCGACGAGCAGGCGGGACAGACAACCTCGGAGACCGGCGCCCGGCTCTCGGCCTACGAGCTTCAGCTTGCCGACATCGACGGGCAGCTCGACTTCCTCGCGGAGCAGAAGGAGCAGGTGCGCGCCGAGATGGAACGCCTGCAGGCAACGATCGAGGCAACGCCCTCGAACGCCGTTCGACTCGAGACCATGCAGCGGGACTATGCCGCCGTGCGCTCGCAGTACGAGGAAGCCGTGCGCAACCGCGCCCGCGCGGAGACGGGGGATGTCATCGAGTCCCTGTCCAAGGGACAGCGTATCACCGTCATCGAGCAGGCCGTCGCTCCCAGCGGGCCAGAGAGTCCGAACCGCAAGCTGATCGCGGCCGGCGGGGTGGCTGCGGGCGGTGCGCTTGGCCTCGGGCTCATCGTGCTTCTGGAGCTTCTGAACACCGCCGTGCGCCGGC
>CAZUVG010000117.1:0-7824 GCA_964623765.1 uncultured Roseicyclus sp. | reverse complement strand
TGGAAGCCGGTCTCGAGATCCTGTGCCAGCCGCCGGGCAAGAAGCTGTCGACGCTGTCGCTGCTGTCGGGCGGCGAGCAGACGCTGACGGCACTCGCGCTGATTTTCGCCGTGTTCCTCGCCAACCCCGCGCCGATCTGCGTGCTGGACGAGGTGGACGCACCGCTCGACGACGCCAACGTCGGCCGGTTCTGCGACCTTCTCGACGAGATGACCCGCCGCACCGAAACGCGGTTTCTCATCATCACCCACCACGCGGTGACGATGGCGCGGATGGACAGGCTCTTCGGCGTGACGATGGCCGAGCAGGGCGTGTCGCAACTTGTCTCGGTGGACCTCAAGAAGGCGGAGCAGATGGTCGCCTGACGGCGGCCGCGACGCATGACCCGATCGTGACCCGGGGCGTCGGCCGGTCGTGCTATGGTCTGCCATGCCCCGGCTTGCCGCCCTCCTGATAATGTCTCTCGCCGCCCCCGCGCTCGCGCAGGAATGGGACACGCGGGACGGCGACGCGCGTCTCACCCCTGGTCAGGCCGACGCAAGGCTGCGCGGACAGCTTCTTACCTTCTTCGACGACGGGCAGGCGCATTTCTACGAGGACGGACGCTATACCTACGCCTACGACGAGGGCGCGGGTGGCTATGCCTACGGCTGGTTCGACGTGGCCGAGGGCGGTGTCATCTGCATCGACTACGTCAACGGCTCTTCCCGCTGCGATCTCTACGTCGAAAGCGCAGGGCGCCTCCTGATGATCGACGCGGAGGGGAACCGCTTCCCGGTTCGCTCGGAACGGGACGCGGGCCCCGACCCGCCGATCGAGTGAGCTCAGAGCGCGTTCAGAAGCGCCCGCGTCGGCCAGGCGTCGGCGGGCAGGCCGAGGCGCCGCTGCTCCTCGCGCACGGCCATGCGGGTGCCCGCGCCGAGGATGCCGTCGATGCCGCCGACGTCATGCCCCCGCGCCGAGAGCCGCCGCTGCAGTTCACGCATGGCGTTGCCGTCGAGGCCGGGATCGGGGGTGCCGGCATCGAATACCGGCGCACCCTCAAGGCGCGTGGCGAAGTAGGCCGCCGTCAGGACGTAGGTAAAGCTCTGGTTCCACTCGAACAGCACGTTGAAGTTCGGATAGGCCATGAAGGCGGGCCCGTTGCGCCCCTGCGGGACGACGATGGAGGCCTGCGCGTTCTGCATCGGCAGGCTGCCGCCGGCCCGCGCGCGGACGCCCGCGGCCTCCCAGTCCGAAACGCGGCGCGAGGTGTGGATGCCGGTGTCGTACCAGTCGAGGTCTTCGGGCACGACGATCTCCACCAGCCACGGTTCGTTCGGCCGCCATCCGAGGGAGGAGAGGATGTTCGCCCCGCTCATCAGCGCGTCCGGCGCCGAGGTCTGGAGATAGACGTGGCCGTCGCCATCGCCGTCGATGCCGTGGTTGACGATGTCCTCGGGCAACATCTGGACCATGCCGATCTCGCCCGCCCAGGCGCCCTGCGTGTTCGCCGGATCGAAGTCATCGTTCTGGTATAGGGTCAGGGCGGCGAAGATCTCGGGCCGGAAAAGCTCCGGGCGACGGCAGTCCCAGGCGAGCGTCACCAGCGCGTCGAGCGTGTTGTAGTCGCCCTGGAAGGCGCCGTAATCGGTCTCGAAGGCCCAGAAGGACAGGAGGATGCCGCGCGAGACGCCAAAGCGGCGCTCGACCTCGTCGAAGACGGACGCCCAGCGTTGCGCGTTCGCACGGCCGTTGTCGATCCGGTTCTGCGAGATCAGCCGCCGCGCGAACTCGGTGAAGGGGATCGTGAAGATCCCCTGCCGCCGGTCGGCGTCGAGCGCCCGCTGCGAGAAATCGGCCTCGGCGAAGAAGGCGTCCACGGCGGCCTGCGGGTGGCCGCGCTGCAGCGCCTCCGCCTTCAGCCCCTGTACGAACTGCCCGAAGTCGCCGCCGCATTGCTGTGCCTCGGCGGGTCCCGCGAGAAGACCGAGCGCGAAGAACCCGGCGAGAAATCGTTTCGTCATGGCGTGGCGCCTCCCTGTCCGGCCGTCGCGCCGAACAGTAGCAAGGCGCCACGACCCCGCAAGCCTCAGTTCCATGAAACCGCGGCAAGAAGCGCGGCGGCCACGGTCAGCGCACCCCAGACCCGCCAGAGAACCGAGACGGCGGCATCGATATCGACGGCCGTGGCCGCCCGGCGTCCCGCGGGGTTCAGGACGGGGTCGGACGATGGCGTTCCGCCGTAGCTGCGCGGCCCCGAAAGGCCGAGGCCCAGCGCGCGGGCCATCGCGGCCTCGGGCCAGCCGGCATTCACCGAGCGGTGCCGGGGCCCGTCACGCGCCGCCGTGCGCAGTGCGTCGGGCGCGAAGCAGGCGAGCGCCACGAGAAGGGCCGTCAGCCGCGCCGGAACCCAGTTCAGGACGTCGTCGAGACGGGCCGCCGCCCAGCCGAACTCGCCGTGCCGCTCCGTCCGGTGGCCGATCATGGAATCGGCCGTATTGACGATCTTGTAGAAGATTAGCCCCGGCAAACCGCCAACGAGAAACCAGAAGGCAGGCGCAACGACCCCGTCCGACAGGTTCTCCGCGGCACTTTCGACAGCGGCCCGCGCGATGGCAGCCTCGTCGAGCGCCGCGACGTCACGGCCGACGATCATGGAAACGGCGCGTCGCCCCTCGGCCAGTGAGACACGCAGGCCCGCGGCGACGGCAGCAACGTGCTGGACGAGGCTCTTCTGCGCGAGCAGGATCGCCGCGCCGACGACCTCGATGACCGTGCCGCCGGGAAGCGCGGCAAGGATCGCCCCGACGGAGATCCCGGCTGCGGCAAGGCCGATGATCGAAAGGACCCCCTTCGTCCGCCGTGCTCCGCCCGCGTTGAAACGACCGTCGCACCAGCCGACGGCCCGGCCCATGAGGACCGCGGGATGCGGCAGCCGGTTCCAAAGGAACCGCGGCTCGCCGAGGATTGCATCGAGGAGGAGGGCCGCGACCAGCATCCCCGCATGCGCCGTCACGCGAGCGCCTCCCAAAGGCGGCGCCACTCGTCCTCGCCGCCGGGCAGGCCGAAGCGGATCCATGTCGCGGAATAGGGAAAGACCCGCGTCCAGATCCGGGCCTGCGCAAGACGCTCGTGCAGCGCACAGGCGTCTGGAACCTCGCAGGTCCGGAAGAGCGTCGTGCCGCCCACCACGCGCGCGCCCTTGGCCTCCAGCATCGCGTCGAGCCGCGCCGCGTCACGCGCGAGGCGCTTTCGCGTGGTCTCGGCCCAGCTCCGGTCCTCGAGCGCCCGCGCCCCGATCTCGAGCGCGGGCCCCGAGACGGCCCATGGCCCCAGCGCCGCCCGCATCCGCGCGCAGAGCGCCGGCGGTCCGATCATCGCGCCGAGGCGCAGCCCCGCAAGACCCCAGAACTTGCCGAAGCTCTTGAGGACCACGGTCCCGTGAGCGCCCGCGCGGGCGACATGGCTTGCCTCCGGGCAGGTGTCGCAGAAGCTCTCGTCGATCACGGTGAGGGCGCGACCGCCGATATCACGCTCGGGCAAGCGGCGCCCGTCGGGGTTGTTGGGGTGCACGGCGACCCTGACCTCGGCCTCCCCGACCTCCGCCACGGCCCAGCCAGCGGCGCGGAAAGCGGCGGCATGTTCGTTGTAGGTCGGCCCGGGCACGACCGCGCGCCGGCCCTCGACCATCAAGGGCATCCGCGCGATGAGCGCGCTTGCACCGGGCGCCGCGACGATGTCCGCACCACCCGGCACGCCCCAGAAACTGCGCGCCGCCTCGAGCAAACGCGCCTCCGCGCCCTCGTCCGGCAAATCGGTCCAGGCGGCCGGCAGATGGCCGACCGGGTAGGGCTGCGGGTTGATGCCCGTGGACAGGTCCAGCCAATGCTCCCGCGCGCCGCCATAGCGGGCGGCTGCAGCGTCGATGCCGCCGCCATGTTCGCGGGGTGCGGGCGTGTCGTCCATCGGGCCTCCGGTGCATGTCCGTGCCCGATCTGGACCGTTTCTCAGGCCGCCTTCAAGGCCTCGCGGCCATGCGGCGCCATCCAGTCGATCACCGGGTTGATCGGGATGATCCGGTGCGGATTGATGGTCTCGTGACTGTAGTGGTAGTGGCGCACGATGTGGTCGAAGTGGATCGTCTCCGCCACGCCCGGCCACTGGTACAGCTCCCGCGCGTAGCCCCACAGGTTGGGATAGTCGATCAGCCGCCGCCGGTTGCACTTGAAATGCAGGTGGTAGACGGCGTCGAACCGCGCGAGCGTGGTGAAGAGCCGCCAGTCCGCCTCCGTCACGCGGTCGCCCGCAAGATAGCGGTTGCGCGACAGGATCTCCTCCACCCAGTCGAGCGCGTCGAACAGCGCATGGACGGCCTTGTCGTAGGCCTCCTGCGTCGTCGCGAAGCCCGACTTGTAGACGCCGTTGTTGATGTCGTCGTAGACGCGGGCATTGATCTCGTCGATCGGCCCCCGGAGTTCCGAAGGATAGAAATCGAGGGTATTCCCCGTGAGACCGTCGAAGGCGGTGTTGAACATGCGGATGATCTCGGCGCTTTCGTTCGAGACGATCTGCCCCGTCTTCGTGTCCCAGAGGACCGGGACCGTCACGCGCGTGGTCGCGTCAGGCTTCGCACGGGTGTAGATGTCCCGCATGTAATCGGAACCGAACAGGCGGTCGCCCGTCGCACCGGGGAAATCCGTGGCGAAGGTCCAGCCCTCGCCCAGCATGTCCGGATGCACGGCCGAGACGCCGATGTGATCCTCCAACCCCTTCAGCTTGCGGAAGATCATCGTGCGGTTGGCCCATGGGCAGGCGTGCGAGACGTAGAGGTGATAGCGCCCGCTTTCCGCCGCGAAGCCGCCCTGGCCGGTCGGCCCGGGCGCGCCGTCGGGCGTCACCCAGTTCCGGAACTGCGATTCCTGGCGTTCGAAGGCACCGCCGGTCTTCTCCGTGTCATACCAGCTGTCGCGCCATTCTCCGTCGATCAGAAGGCCCATCGCTCGCTCCTTTCGGTTCGTTGACCCAACAGCTAGACCGACAGGAAGTTCGCGCAAACAGGCGCAGCCGCAGGGCGCCTCCCGCATGGGCGCACAGGCTCAGGTGACCGGGCGGCGGCGTGCGCGGAAGCTTTCGGCCTTGGCGCGGTTGCCGCAGCGGGCCATGGAGCACCAGCGCCGGCCCGTGCCGCGGCCGTGGTCGAGAAAGAGATGCGTGCAGCGCCGACACTCCCTGAGCCGGAGGAGTTCGCCCGACTGCAGGAACGCGTTCAACTCCAGCGCGAGCCGGTCGTGAAGGCCGCCGACGGGCCCGGGCCGCCATAAGGGGCGGCCGGCCCCGGTGGCGAGCGTCGCGTCCCACATCGCCGCCTTGATCGCCGTCTCCACGACAAGCCGGTCCTCGTGCGCGGGCCGCCGACCCGCCGCGAGCGCGGACAGAAGGCCATAGGCCGCCTCGCGCAGCGCCATGAGCGCGCGCATCTGGCCCGTGCCCGGCGCCTCGGGCGGCAGCTCCAGCCCGCCTGCCCTCAGCTGCGCGAGAAGCGACTCGCCGGTCGCGAAGCTGTTCCGGCGCCGCGTCTTGCCGTCGTCCGTGACGGTGTTGAGAAACGCGAGGAACGGGTGTCCGGCATCCGTCCGAGCCGCACCCGCCGTTTTCGCAAGCCCGTCCTGCGCCTCGATTCCGCCCTCGGCAGCTCCATTTTCCGTCATCGTTTCAGCGTTTTGCCCCCTTATCCGGCTGCAGGCACGACCCGCCTCTCGGAAACCGGAAACATGCACGTTTCAGGTCACTCGAACAATTCAAATCTCCGTGGCTGCCTGTGGCGGCAGGGCATCAGGCCGCAGCCGCGTCGGCGTTATCCGCGGCCTCCCTCTTTGCCGAGGTTGACGGAAAGCCGTTCAGGGGCATGCTTCACGCGCTGCAGGAACGGCAGCGAGGCGCGAGCGGGATGAGCGACTTTCTTCCGAGGGACCTTCAGGATCAGCTGGATGCCGCCCGCAGGCAGGCGCGCCGCCGTCGCGCGCGACGGATGGTCCACGTGGGCGACGCGGCCTTCCCCGTCTTCGACTGCACCGAAACGGGCTTCGCTGTCGATGCCTGTGACGTCCCGCACCTGCGCGGCCTCGTCGACATCTTCGAAGGCCCAAGGCACCTCGCGCAAGCGCTGATCGTGGCCTCCGCCCGGGACGGCGACGTCATGCGCTACGAGTTCAAGCGCAACACCGCCACCTCGCACGAAGCCCCGGTCGATTTCGAGCGCGCTGCCGCCGCTCCGGCGGGCATCCTGCCACGCGACTGAGCCTGACGGCCTCGGGAACGTATGCGCGCGGCGGCCCTTGACGCGCGATTTGCGGCATGGAAGCACCGTGTGGAGACGGCCGGCGGCCGGGCAGCGCGAGACGAGGATTGCCGCGATGATCGAGACCCCCTACCTCCTGTTTCTCGGCGATGCGCCTGACCAGCTTGCCGCGAAGGTCGCGCAGGGCATCCGCGACTGGCGCCCCGACAACGCCGTGGGCCAGTTCCGGATGGACGGCTGCAAGGCCGACGTGAAGCTGCCGGACATGGACCTCGCGCAGGCGAAGGAAGCAGGGGCAAGGACGCTGGTGATCGGCGTGGCCAACCGCGGCGGCATCATCTCGAAGGAATGGAAGAAGGTGCTGGTGCAGGCGCTGGAGGAGGGGTTCGACCTCGCCTCGGGGCTGCACAACCTCCTGCGCGACGAGGAGGACCTCGCCGCCGTCGCCCGCGCCACGGGGCGCAAGCTGCATGACGTGCGCGTTCCTTCGGTGACCTACCCGATCGCAAACGGTGTGCCGCGAACGGGCAAACGCTGTCTCGCCGTGGGCACGGACTGTTCGGTCGGCAAGATGTACACCTCGCTTGCCATGGACCGGGAGATGAAGGCGCGGGGACGCAAATCCTCCTTCCGCGCCACGGGCCAGACCGGGATCCTGATCACGGGCGAGGGTGTGCCCCTCGACGCCGTGGTCGCGGATTTCATGGCCGGTTCCATCGAATGGCTCACCCCCGACAACGACGCCGACCACTGGGACATGATCGAGGGTCAGGGCAGCCTTTTCCACGTCTCCTATTCCGGTGTGACCTTGGCGCTGATCCACGGCGGCGCGCCGGATGCGCTGATCCTCAGCCACGAGCCCACGCGGCCCCACATGCGCGGCCTGCCGGGCTACGCCATGCCCTCGCTCGAGGCATTGCGCGATCTCGCCCTGCCCGTGGCGCGCATCGCCAACCCGAGGGCGCAGGTCGTGGGTATCTCGGTCAACACCGCCGCCATGAGCGAGGACGAGGCGCTCAGCTATCTCGAAGGGGTCGAGACGCGCATGGGCCTGCCCGCGGTCGATCCGTTCCGGCAGGGGGCCGCGCGGCTCTGCGACGCGCTCGACGCGATATGATCTCCGTCACGCGCGACACCTTCCGGCTGGCGCAGGTCTTCACCATCTCCCGCGGCTCGCGGACGGAGGCGCATGTGCTCACCGTCCGCGTGATCCGCGAGGGCGTCACGGGACGGGGCGAATGCGTGCCCTACGCCCGTTACGGCGAGACGCTCGACAGCGTTACGGCCGAGATCGAGGGGCTGCCCGGGGACATCTCGCGGCAGGACCTGCAGGACGCCCTGCCGCCCGGCGCGGCGCGGAACGCCGTCGACTGCGCGCTGTGGGACTGGAAGGCGAAGCGGGACGGCACGCGCGTCCACACGCTCGCCGGCCTGCCGCCGCCCAGGGCCGTCACCACGGCCTACACCCTGTCCCTCGACACGCCGGACAAGATGCGGACGGCCGCCGCAGCTCAGTCGCACCGGCCGCTTCTGAAGATCAAGCT
>CAZUVG010000116.1:4065-7842 GCA_964623765.1 uncultured Roseicyclus sp. | reverse complement strand
CGGATATCGGTCGCGGTGAGCGTCACAGGTCCAGAAGGCTCCGGTTGCGCATGAGGATCCACAGGAAGAACGGCCCCCCGAGCGTCGCGGTGACGATCCCGATGGGAAGCTCGGCGGGCGCCACGAGGGTGCGGGAAATCATGTCGGCCAGCAGGAGGAGGCTCGCGCCGAGGAGCGCGGCGTTCGGCAGGAGGTAGCGGTGATCCGGCCCGATCATCAGGCGCAGGAGGTGCGGCACGACGATGCCCACGAAGCCGATGCCGCCCGAGACGGCGACGGCGGCACCCGTCGCGGCGGCCACGGTCAGGATCGCGGCGTTCTTCATCCGCTGCACCGGGATGCCCAGATGCGCCGCCGGCCCCTCGCCGAGCGCCAGCCCGTTGAGCGCCCGCGCGAGAAAGGGCGTCGCGGCCAGCGCCACGAGGATCAGGCGCCCCGCGATCAGCACCTTGTCCCACGTCGCCCCGGCGAGCGAGCCGAGACCCCAGAAGGTCAGGTCCCTGAGCTGCGCGTCGTCGGCGAGGTAGATCAGGATGCCGGACAGCGCGCCCGCGAGCGCGGCGATGGCAATGCCGCCAAGCAGCATCACGGCGACCGAGGTGCGCCCGCGATGGGTCGACAGCCGGTAGAGCAGGATCGTGGTGAGCCAACCGCCGAGGAAGGCCGCGACCGGCACGAGCCAGGTGTCGAGCGTATCGCGCAGGGCGAAGGGCAGCAGGCTTCCCAGCACGATGGCGCCGATCGCGCCAAGGCCCGCGCCCGCGCCCACGCCCACGAGCCCCGGATCGGCCAGCGGGTTGCGGAAAAGCCCCTGCATGACAGCCCCAGACACGGCGAGCGCGGCGCCCACGAGGATGCCCATGGCGAGCCGCGGCAGGCGGATGTCGAACAGGATCACCGCGTCGCGGGCGGCAATCTGCTCGCCCCGCAACACCTGCACCAGCGCCGACCATGCGACGCCGCCCAAGGCGCCTGTGCCCAGACTCGCCGCCGAGACAGCGAGCAGGAGCAGCGCGAGCGCCAGCATTGTCCGCCGCCCGGTCTCGCGGCGGTCGCCTGCCAAGGCAGCGGATCGGCCCGGCAGGGGAACGGCGAAGGCCATGGCGCGGTCAGCTCCGGACCTGTTCGAAGGCGCGGGAGAGCGCGCGCACGGCCTCGGGCGTGCGCGGACCGAACCCAAGCAGCAGGAGCCCCGGCAGCCGCACGATGGCGCCCGCCTCGGCCGCGGGCGTCCGCCCGAGTGCCGGATGGGCCCGGATGCCCGCATCGTCGGCAGCGTGGTCGCCCGTGCGGTCCATCATCAGGATCACGTCGGGCGCGGCCAGCAGGACGGCCTCGTCGCTCACCTGCTTGTAGCCCTCGAACCCCTCCACCGCGTTGACACCGCCGGCAAGCTCGATGATCCCCTCGGCCCCGGTGCTTGTGCCAGCGGCCATGACCCGCCCGCCCTGCATCGACAGGACGAACAGCACGCGCGGGGGCATGGCGCCTTGCGCCGCCGCGACGGCGTCTGCCAGCGCGGCCTCGACATCCCCTGCCAGCGCCGCGCCCGCCTCGGCCATACCGAGCGCGTTCGCCACGGTCTCGATCCGTGCGCGGATGGCGGCCGCGTCGTAGCCCTCGGGCACGGTGACGAGCGGGACGCCGGCGGCCTGCAACACGTCGATGGTCTCCGGCGGGCCGCTGCCCTCGATGGCGAGGATCAGGTCGGGATCGACCGACAGGACGCCCTCGGGCGACAGGGCGCGGACATAGCCCACGTCCGGCAGAGCCGCCGCTTTCTCCGGCCATGTCGAGGTCGTGTCGCGGGCGACCAGCCGAGCCTCCTGACCGAGCGCATAGACGATCTCGGTGACCACGCCACCGAGGGCGACCACCCGTTGGGCCGGTTCGGCGGCGCGCGCCCCGTTGCCGAGGATGATGGCTGCGAAGAGACACGCAGCGAGGATACGGGGCATGCACCGGATTCGAAGGACTGGGTGGGATACGGGGCGCAAGAACGCAAAGGATGCAAGCATGGGTGGCCATCCGGCTGGATTTCGATGATGTCGAACGTCCTGCTGGCGTGGCCTGGGACCGGGTGCGCTGGCATCAAGCCCTCGCGGCTTGTCCTACAAATTTACTCAAGCAATCTCGCCGCGACAAGGCCGAATATCGGCAGGAACCGGCAGGGTCGTCGACGAGACCCTGGAAAAGACGCCGCCGGTTCGGCCGCGACACCCTTCGCTTCACAGCCGACGGCCCTTGTCATCGCCATGCTACCCTGTCTGATGGCAGGAGCCTTTTTGCATGCCTCAGCACCTCTTCTCCGGACCCCGTCGGGGCGTTAACCTGGGCGGGAAGGAGCACCGCCCATGATCGTCGCCATCGTCGAGATCCCGCTGCCCGGCCCCGAGCGGCCGCGCGACGTGGTGATCGAACAGTCGCTCGAGAGCACGCGCATCTTCCACGACGTCCCCGGATTGCGTCGCAAGACCTACCTCGATTCCGAGGCGGGCGGCGGTGGCATCTACGAGTTCGCCACGCGCGAGGAGGCGCTCGCATGGTTCGACGACGGATGGGCCGACTGGATGGAGGGCCGTTTCGGCGCGCGGCCGACGCTCCGGCTCTACGACGCGCCGGTGGTGCTGGACAACGAGGCAGGCGAGGTGCGGGTGGACGGCCGGACGGTGCCGCCACGGTGGCGGACCGGGTGATGCCGCTTGCCCCCGGGCGCGATCCGGGCGAGGGATCGGCCATGACCGACACCGATCGAAGCGCCGCCGTCGAACTTGCTCGCGCGGATGCCGCGGGCCCCGCCTTCCGCGAGGGGCTCGCCCGCCTTCTGGCCTTTCCGACCGATGCACGCGCGAAGGACGCGGACCGCGTGCTTTCGGCCTATCTCGATCACGTGGCCGAAAGCCTCTCGGGCGACGGTTTCGAGACGCATCGCCGCCGGGCCTGCGACCGGCCCTTCCTGATCGCGCGCCGCATGGAGGACGAGGCCCTTCCGACCGTCCTTGGCTACGCCCACGGCGACACGGTGCCCGGCATGGAAGGCCGCTGGCGCGGCGGCCGCGACCCCTGGCGATTGACCGAGGCGGCTGACGAAGGGCGGCTCTACGGCAGGGGGATCGCGGACAACAAGGGGCAGTTCGCGGTCAACGTCGCGGCGCAGCGGGCCGTGCGCGCCACGCGCGGGCGGCTGGGGTTCAACGCGGTCTGGCTCGTCGAGATGGGCGAGGAGATCGGCTCGCCCGGTCTGAAGGAACTCGCCCGGGCCGAGCGCGACCTGCTCGCCGCCGACGTCCTCGTGGCGTCGGACGGGCCGCGCCTCGACGCGGAGACGCCCACGATCTTCCTCGGCGCCCGCGGTGCGCGGACCTTCCGGCTGCACCTCAAACGGCGCGAGGGCGGGCGGCATTCGGGCAATTTCGGAGGCCTTCTGCGCAACCCGGGACTGGAGATGTCCCACGCGCTGGCCGCGATATCCGATGCGCGCGGCGCGATCCGCGTGCCGGGCTGGACGCCCGGGGCGATCGATCCCGAGGCCCGGCGGCTTCTTGCCGGCGTCACGCCCGCGGCTGGCGAGGTGGACGACGGCTGGGGTGCACCGGGCCTCACGCCGGCCGAGCGGGTGCACGCCTGGTGCTCGGCCGAGGTTCTCGCCTTCGCCTGCGGCGACCCGTCCGCGCCGGTGAACGCCATACCGCCCGAGGCCACCGCCTGGGTGCAGTTGCGCCATGTCGCGGGGCTGGAGGCGGACCGTCTCGGCGACGCGCTCCGGTCCCGTCTCGC
>CAZUVG010000116.1:0-4055 GCA_964623765.1 uncultured Roseicyclus sp. | reverse complement strand
CGGCGCACGGCTTCGGCGACGTCGAGGTGACGGAGGACGGCGCCCCCTTCCCCGCGGCTGCCACGCCGCCCGGCCACCCGGCGGCACGCTTCGCGGCGGCATCGCTCGAACGGACTGCGGGCCGCGCGCCGGTCGTCCTGCCCTCGCTCGGCGGGTCGCTGCCCAACGACGTCTTCACCGACATCCTCGGCCTGCCCACGATCTGGGTGCCGCATTCCTACCCGGGCTGCTCGCAGCACGCCCCGGACGAGCACCTGCCTGCGGCGCTTCTGCCGGACGCGGCGGCGCTCATGGCCGGGCTCTACTGGGATCTCGGGACCGACGCGGCCGTCAGCCTTCGCGCCGGGTATCCATCTGCCAGCGCGGAACCGAGCTGAGCTTGTCGAGGAAGGCGCGCGACCACCAGGCCACGTCCTGCGCCCTGAGCCCTGCCATCAGCGAGGCGTGCCGCGCGCGCCGTTCCTCCTGCTCCATGGCAAGGGCGTTGGCCATCGCCGACGCCGTCTGCTCGAGATCGTAGGGGTTCACCAGGAGCGCGGCATCCATCTGCTCGGCCGCACCCGCGAAGGTCGAAAGCACAAGGACGCCCGGGTCGTCGGGATCCTGCGCCGCGACGTATTCCTTTGCGACGAGGTTCATGCCGTCCGCAAGCGGCGTCACGAGCCCGACCGCCGCCTGCCGGAACAACTGCGCGATCCGCTCCCGCGGGACGGCGCGGTGGATGAAGCGGATGGGCGTCCAGTCCACGTCGGCAAACCGGCCGTTGATGTGGCCGGCGAGTTGCTCGGTCTCGTCCCGGATGTCGCGGTAGGCGGGAACCTCGCTGCGGGTGGGCGGCGCGATCTGCAGGAGACTGATGCGGCCGGCGAGATCCTCCCGCGTCTCAAGCAAGCGTTCGAAGGCCTGGAACCGGTGGGGGATACCCTTGGTGTAGTCCAGCCGGTCGACCCCGATGGCCAGCCGCTCCCCCTCCTCCAGCCGCACGCGGGGGGCGGTGCTGTCGGCGGCCATGCGTCGGAAGGCCTCGGCGTCGATGCCGATCGGGAAGCTCTCGGCGAAGACGCGGTTGGGGCCGAAGCGGACCACCCCCTCCTCCTCGAACACGGCATCCTCGCGCGAGCGGAACGCCTCGAGCAGCCGCGCGACGTCGCGCTGCGCCTGCAGGCCGAGGAGGTCGTATTGTGCCAGCCAGCCCGTGAACTCGTCCGCATTGGGCAGGGCCATGATGTCGGAGAGATTCGGGAAGGGGATGTGCAGGAAGAAGCCCACCCGGTTCGACAATCCGAGTGTCCTGAGCTCGGCGGCCAGCGGCAGCAGGTGGTAGTCCTGAACCCAGATCAGGTCATCCCGCTCGGCCACGCTCGCGACAAAGCGCGCGAAGTGCCGGTTCACCTCGCGGTAGCCCTCGAGGTCCTCGCCGTCGAGCCGCAGGAGATCGGCGCGGCCGTGGAAGAGCGGCCAGACGACGGAGTTGGAATAGCCGAGGTAGTAGGTCCGGTGCTGATCCTCCGTCAGGTCGAAGCTCAGCCGGTCGAAGCCGAGACCGGGATGCGGTGTCAACTCCCGCGCCGGCTCCTCCGCGATGCCGTTGCCGGTCCCGATCCACAGGCCGCCCGACTTCTCCAGCATCTCGGCGAGCGCCACGACGAGGCCACCCGAGGGATTGTCGCCGAGCGGCAGGCGGTTGGAGACGACGACGAGCCTTCCCTTCACCGGTCCGCCTCCGCTGCCCAGTGCGCGAGCAGCCGCCGCACCGCGGTTGGCGATGCCAGCCGGACGCGAGCGCCGGTGGGTCCCTTGCCGACCTTGACCGACAGCCCGCCCAGCCGGTTGACCTCGTCGAAGGCAGGCTCGTCGGTGGCGTCGTCGCCGAACATCGCCGGAACCCGGCCCCGGAAGCGCGGGCTGCGCATGAACTCCGCCACCGCATGGCCCTTGCCGATGCCGTCGGGACGCAGCTCGATCACCATCTTGCCGTGATGGGCGTGGTAGTCCGGCAAAGAGGCGAGAAGGCGCCCGGCAAGATCCTCCACCTCCGCCCGGCGCTTGGGCGCGCCGCGGTAGTGCAGCCCGATCCCCACCGGCTTGCGCTCAACCAGCAGCCCGCGGATGTCCGAAACGGCCGCCTCGGCCTGCGCCGCGGCCTGTTCGAGGGCCGCCCCGTCCACCGCCAGCCGCGCGACGGGCCCGCCCCGACGTCCGCGCTCTGCCCCGTGGGAGCCGCAGAAGAACGCGTCGAGCCCGGGGACGAACCGGCGCAGCTCGTGCACCGGACGGCCCGACACCAGCGCCAGCGCGCCTCCGGTCGCCGCGTTGAGGCGGACGAGAACCTGCGGCAGCCGACAGGGCACGACGACGTCCTGTGGCCGGGGGGCGAGGTCCACGAGGCATCCGTCGAAATCGAGGAAGATCGCGAGGCGCGCGGTCCGCAATCTCGCCAGTCCGCTGGGGGTCACGTCCACCTCTTCGGCTTCGCTCGTCTCGGGGGCCTTATATCCCGGCCGGACCTGCCCTGTCAGCCCGACTCAGTCCGCCGTGGACAAGGCGCGCCAGTCCGACAGCGCGGGGTTCTCCGCCGACCGGGACGGTTTGCCCGCCGCACGCCCGCGCAGGCGGTCGAGCAGGGAGCGACGCTCGGGCGCGACGATCCGCGGGCGGCGGAGGTAGTGCAACTCCCGCGCGCCGAAGTAGAAACCCACGACGGCGCCAAGCAGCCACCAGAGCGGCTCGGGCACCTCGGCCAGGCCCGCCATCCGCCCGGCAAAACCGACCGGATCGACCATCGCGTAGCCGAACAGGCCCAGCGTCCCCAGTGCCATGAGGGGCCGCGGCAGGCGGTTCAGCCCGTTCACGAAGCGATCGAAAGCCGCGGATCCGGCATTCCGGTATTCCTCCGCCGCCGCCTCCATCGCGATGGCATAGGCCTCCTGCGAAAGCTCCGCCTGCCGCGTGGCGTTGGCGACGAAGACCTCCGACAGTCCTTCCGCGGCCTCGCCCGCCCGCGCCAGCGCGCCCGAGGCGAGCGCGCGTCCGATCAGTCCCATGATGCCGTCCTTTCGCGATGCTGCGCCTCGGTCAGACGATACCGCGGCGAGATGAAGGTCTCCGCCCGCGCTATCCAGCCGCCCTTCCCCCCGTCGCGACGGCGGGCATACTTGCGGCTCGCGGGCCTGCGGTCCGCGAGGCGATAGTAGTAGTTGCGCCGCGCGATGCCGTAGGCGTCCACGAGGTGATCGGGCGCGGCCCCGAGCGCAGCGTGGGCCGCGCGCCGGGTCTGTGGACCGATGGCACCATCGACGGCAATGTCGAATCCCATGTCACGCAGGAGCCGCTGGAGGAGTCTCACGGCATTGGACCCTGCATTCACGTACATGTCGAAGACAGTGGGTTGCAGCCCCCGTGGCAGCCCGCCGATGCCCGGCCGCTCGAAGTAATGCTCCACGAAGATGTCGGCGGCGAGATCGGGCGTGATCCGGCGCACGTCGGCCACGTCGGTGTCCCCGTCCCCGTCGAGGTCCAGCCCCAGCCGCCGCAGCGTCCCGATCGTCACGCCGTGCTTCGTCGCCCCGCCCGGATCGTCGGGGTCGTTCACGAAGCCGCCCTCGCGGGCCACGATCTCCATGGCGATGTCGCGAACCGACAGCATGGGTCCGCCCTCCATGCTCGGTTCCTGACGACCGGCATGGAATCACGGGATGCTTAAGGTTTCGCTAAAATCCGTCAGCTTTCGGGCGGATCGCCCTCGTAGTGGCGATAGACACCCTGCGCCTCGAGCGCGTCGATGACCTCCTCGGGCATGTAGGTCTCGTCGTGCCGCGCGAGGATCTCGGTCGCCTCGAAGACGCCGTCGACCAGCCGTCCGGTGCCGACCATCCCCTCGCCCTCGCCGAAAAGGTCAGGCAGGACGCCCGTATAGCGCACCGGGATCGAGGCGCCGCCGTCGGTCACGGAGAAGCTGATGGTCTCCCCCTGCCCGCGCATCAGGCTGCCTTCCGCCACGAGGCCACCGATGCGGAAGACCTCGGTCGGCGGCGGCGGCTCGGCCGCGACGTCGG
>CAZUVG010000115.1:0-7863 GCA_964623765.1 uncultured Roseicyclus sp. | reverse complement strand
CCGCGCTGGACGGACAGCCCGGGCCCGATCGTCGATCGGGAGCGGGACGGCGTTGCGCTGGCCTACTGGCATGACGGTCCGCTTGCCGCGTCGATCGCCACCCAGCTTCCACAGGCGGAGGCACGGGCACTCGCCGAAACGGTCCGGCGGGCCATGCGCGACGACACGACCGCGCCGCCCGTGGGCATCGAGCCGGAGTTCCGGCGGCTTCCGAACGGCGGGCAGGACATCATGGCCGACACGCTGGGCGCGGGACCACGAAACGGCGCGGCGGACCCCGCCCTGACGGGCGCGCCGGCAACCGTGGGCTCGAACTAGGGCAGGGGCTTTCCATGGCGCGGCTGCCGCCGCCATGGTTTGCCGCCTCTTGACGGCACCGTCGTCTTTCGCGCGACGCGTGGATCGGTCGGCCACGTGCGTGGCTTGCACTGTTGACGGGCGACAGCTCGGCAGTCAGTCTGCCGTTGCCCGTCCCCCCGGCATTCAGGCCCGCCCATGGACGCATCCTCGAGGACCGAGCGACCGCCGGAACCCTTCGGTCTTCCGCCCGTCGTTGCGGGGGACTGGCGAGAGCTTTCCGAACCCCTTGAGGCGGCCCTCCGGCTGCGCTTCGACGACGCGCGGCTGGCCGCCAGCGGGGCCAGGGTCGAGCGCGTCCGCGTGCTTGCGCTGCCGTTCTTTCCGGGCTGGATGCTCTGCGACATGCGCCTCGGCGAGGTAGGCAGCGCGGCTGAAACCGAGATCGCCGCTCAGTCCGTGCTCTACGGTCCCGACGGATTCACGCCGCTCGACCGTTTCGAGACCGTCGAGCGGCATGTCGAAATGCACGGCATACGGCTCGAGACGGCCTCGGCCTGCATGGCATACGTCTGGTTTGCGGTCGCCTTCGGCGCTCTGGGCACCGTTTCGGTGGACCTGCCGTCATCCGTCGGTGCGGGCGAGGGGCCGGAGGGTATGACCCTGGACTTCGCCGGACGGCCGGAGCCCACGCCTTTCGACGGCGTCCGCGCACCCGAGGCGGCGCGGATCGACCTCCGGGCCGTTCAGGATGGACGGCGCGTCAGGCTCGGGCTGCGCCTCGCCGCCGATGGCGAGATCACCGAACTCGGGCGGGAGGACCTCGGTCCCGCCGGAGAACCCGCCGCGCCTGTGCGGCGCGACGGCGCGATGCGCTACGCGCCGCGCGAGACCGGGGGCGAGGCAGCATGAGCTCCCAGGCGGGCAGGGGAGGCGTCGCGCGGATCGGACCGGAGGCCGCGCTGCGGATGCCCGGCAAGCTGGGTGGTCCGGGCCTTCTGGTCGGCTGGTCGATGGAGCACGAGCACCTGAAGACGCCGGTCGGTTTCAGCTTCGGTGCCGCGGACACATCGCCCGAAACGGGCTTCGTCGATCCGATCCTGCTGAACCGGGAGGGGCACCTCCTGACCGTCGCGCCGACCGGCGCGGGCAAGGGCGTGGGCTGCATCGTCCCGGCGCTTCTGCACTACGACGGGCCGGCCATCGTTGTCGATCCGAAGGGCGAGAACGCTGCGATCACCCAGCGGCGCCGCCGGGAGATGGGGCAGGAGGTGGTGATCCTCGACCCGATGGGGCTGGTTGAGGGATCGCAGGGCCAGTTCAACCCGCTCGACCTGATCGATCCGCGCGCGCCCTCCGGCGTCGACGAGGCGGCGGCGCTCGTGCATGCGCTCCTTCCCGAGGAACTCGGCGCAAGGGACAACATGTACTGGGTAAGCCGGGGCCGACAGCTCCTGCTTGCCATGGTGCTGCATGTTGCGACGGACCTGCCGAGGGATCGCCACACCCTCACCGAGGTCCGCCGCATGGCCGGCGCGGCCGCCGCAGATCCCGACGCCCTGGCGCGCGCCTTCCGGAAGTCGCGCCACCCCGAGGTGCGCATGATCGCGGGCAACCTGCAGATCGGCGCGGACAGCACGCTGGGCGGGATCGTGTCCTTCGCGCAGGAAGGAGTGGACTTCCTCCGAGGTCCGGCGCTCCAGCGGGCTATCGAGCGGACGAGCTTCGACCTGACGCGGGTGGTCGCGGGTGATCCGCTGACGATCTACATCGTCTTTCCGCCGCACATGCTGGGCAGTCACGGGAGGTTCCTGCGCATGTGGATCAGTGCGCTGATGTCGCTGATCATGCGGCGCCGCAGCCGGCCGGAGAAATCGACGCTCTTCATCCTCGACGAGGCCGCGCAGCTCGGCCCGCTCGACGAGTTGCGGACGGCGGTGACGCTGATGCGCGGCTACGGGCTGCAGACCTGGACCTTCTGGCAGGACCTTAGCCAGCTGCGCATCCTCTATCCTTCCGACTGGCAGACCATGCTCAACAACTGCGCCGTCCTGCAGGCCTTCGGGCCCAACAACCTGCGCGCGGCCGAGGACGTGGCCGAGGTCTTCGGCGCTCTGGGCGGGCAAGAGTTCCTCGCGTTGCAGGCCGACGAGATGCTGCTGCAGATCGCGGGCGACGAGGCAGTGGTCGCTGCCCGTCCCAACTACCGCCGCGATCCACCGTTCGAGGGTCTCTTCGACGACAACCCGTTCTTCGACCACGGGCTCGACCCGGTGCCGCCGCCGGTAATCGACCGCACTTATCTCCGCGCCGTGCCGCACGATACGCCCTCGGATCCGCGGGGCAGGCGTCGCCGGGGGCCGGGTCCCGTCGATCCCGTCGACCGGATCCTGTCGCGCGAGATCCTGCACGAGCTTTCGGAAGGCGCGGACGGCGCGTGAGGCCCTGCGGTCAGTCGCTCTCCTCGGCAAGCGATATCGGTGCCGCGATCCGTGCGGGCAGGTCCCGCAGCAGGAGATCGTCGTCGAGCATCTCCACCATTCCGGAGGGGGCGAGACGGAACCGGGCCGCGGCCAGGGTGTCGCCGTAGTGGACGAAGGCGGCCACGTGCCACGCCCCCTTCCGGTCGCGCCCGAGGATCTCCGGGGGCACCACGGCTGCCCGTAACCGGTCGCGGTTGGCCTCGGGTACCAGGGGATTCCCGGCCCCCTCGACCACGAGAAACGGTCCCTCCGCGCCGCGGACGAAGAAGCAAAAGAACCGGAGGTAAGGCAGGACAGTGCCGGCATCGAGCGCGATGCCCGCGGCCGCATTGGCCTCGTGGATCGGGGCGGATGCGCCGTCGAGCCGCCACAGGTCGTCGCCGCGGCGCAGGACGCAGAGGGCGGCGCCCGCGGGCGTCCAGCCGGGGTCGGCGGCCACCGCGAGGTCCATGGAGGCGTGGAAGGGCAGGCGACAGATGCGGATCACCGTCTCCGGCGCGATGGCACCGACGTCGTCGACCGGCGCGCAGCGTTCGGCCAGCCAGTGTCGCTCGCCTTCATCCGCTTCGCGTCCGGCACCGTCGCAGAACCCCAGCGCCGCGATTCGCTCCAGCACGTCCATTCCCGGCAAGATCCCCCGTCCGATCCGGGCCAGACCCGGGCGCGCCATCCGCGACGCGACGTCCATTCTATCAACTGCACGGGGCACATGCGACACGCCGCCGGGATCTGCCAGCCACCTTCGTTCGATCTCCACGTGCCGCGAAAGACAGGGCCGCGAACGGGCCGAGACGCGGCGAGCCTCAGCCCGGGCTGCCGCGGAGGGACCTGAACAGGCTCGTTCCGAGGAAGGTGACCGCGGCGACGCAGACGATGGACGGACCGGCCGGCGTGTCGAGCAAGTAGGCCCCGCGCAGGCCGATCACGGCGGAGGCCGCGCCGATCCCGGCGGCGATCAGCGCCATGCCCTCGGGTGTCCGCGCGAGAGGACGGGCCGCGGCGGCCGGAATGATCAGCATCGCGGCGATCAGGAGGACGCCGACGACCTTGATGGCGACCGCGACGGTGATGGCGAGGGACAGGGTCAGGACGAGTTGCTCGCGCCTGGGGTCGATGCCGCTCGCGCAGGCCAGTTCCTCGTTGAGCGTCGCCGTCAGAAGCGCCGTCCAGCGCCACGCGATAAGCCCCACGACCAGCGCCGCGCCGGTCCAGATCACGGCGAGATCGGTGCGCGACACGGCCAGGATGTCGCCGAAGAGATAGGCCATGAGGTCGATCCGGATGCCCGACAGGAACGAGACCGCGACGAGGCCGAAGGCCAGCGCCGAATGGGCAAGAACACCGAGAAGCGTGTCCATCGCGTAGCCCCGCCCGCTCAGCGCCGAGACCGTCAGCGCCATGGCGAGCGCGACCGCCACCGCGCCGGGAAAGATCGACATCTCCAGCGCGAGCGACAGCGCGACGCCCAGAATCGCGGCATGGGCGGTGGCGTCGCCGAAATAGGCCATGCGCCGCCAGACCACGAAGCTGCCCAGCGGGGCCGCCGCGAAGGCGACGCCGATGCCGGCAAGCGTCGCGCGGACCATGAAGTCGTCCAGAATCACTCCGCTGCCTCCGTTGTTGCGTGGGTGTGGTCGTGCTCGTGCCGGTAGAGCGCAAGCGCGCCATGCGTGCCGGTGCCGAATAGCGCGCGGTATTCCGGCGCCGACGCGACATGCTCGGGCGTGCCATGGCAGCAGATATGGCCGTTCAGGCAGATCACCCGGTCCGAGGCGGCCATCACCACGTGCAGTTCGTGACTGATCATCAGGACGCCGCACCGGGTCTCGCGGCGAACCTCGTCGATCAGCCGGTAGAAGGCGGCCGAGCCCGGCTGGTCGAGGCCCGCCGTGGGCTCGTCGAGGAGCAGGAGGTTCGGCTTCGCGACCAGTGCCCGGGCGAGGAGAACCCGCTGCACCTGCCCGCCCGACAGCTCCGATATCTGCCGGTTCGCAACCCCCGGGATCCCGGAGCGCGCGAGTGCCTTGGCAATTTCTTCCCGCCCGGCCCCGGAGGGGAGGCGCAGGAACCGCTCGACGGTGATCGGCAGGGTCGGGTCGACGTGGAGCCGCTGCGGCACGTAGCCGATCACGAGGCCGGGCGCCCGCGCGATCCTGCCCTTCGCCGCCGGGACGGCACCGACGATGGCGCGCAGAAGCGAGGTCTTTCCCGAGCCGTTCGGTCCGACGATCGTGACGATCTCGCCCGGCTCCATGGTGAGGCTGACGTTTCGCAGCACCTCGGTCGCGCCGTAACGGACGCTCAGGTCATCGACTGTCAGAAGGGTCATGTTTCGGCCTTCGCGGGGGGTGTGCCGGCGCAGGCGGGACAGAGGCCGAGCGCCTCGACCACCGTTCGCTCGATCCGGAAGCCCGTGGCGCGGGCGGCCTCCCCGAGGCTGCCGCGGGCGGGCGCCGATTGCGCCTCGGCCACGGCCTCGCACTGGCGGCAGATCAGGAAGGCGGGCGAATGGGTCTCGCCGGGATGGGCGCAGGCGATGAAGGCGTTCAACCGTTCGATCTTGTGCACGAAGCCGTTGGCGACGAGGAAGTCGAGCGCCCGGTAGGCCACCGGCGGTTGCGCGCCGAAGCCTGCCGCGTGCAGCCGGTCAAGCAACTCGTAGGCGCCCATGGCCCTGTGCTCGCCAAGGAGGATCTCGAGCGCCGCGCGCCGGACCGGCGTGAAGCGCAGTCCCTCGGACCCGCAATGGGCCTCGGCCGCGGCGAGGGCGGTCTCGACGCAATGGCGGTGGTCGTGGGCATCGAAGCCCACGGGCTCGGGAGCCGTGGCGCCGTCGGCAGGATCACCTCTTGTCATGTTATCTCGTTTCCTGTAACTGGAACGTAACGTTATATAGTCACAAGGGCCTGCAAATGTCCAGAAACCTGTTCACCCTCTCCCTGGCTGCGACGCTTCTCGCCGGGACGGCCATGGCCGACGTGCCGCGCGTGGCCGCCGACATCGCGCCGATCCATTCTCTCGTTGCCCGCGTGATGAAGGGCGTCGGCGCGCCTGACCTCATCGTGCAGCCGGGTGCCTCGCCACACGAATACAGCCTGCGTCCCTCCGAGGCTGCGGCGCTTCAGGAGGCGGACCTCGTGTTCTGGATGGGCGAGGACCTGACGCCGTGGATGGCGGGCGCGGTCCGGACGCTTGCCGGGGACGCAATGGTGACCGCACTGCTCGACGCTGAGGGAACCATTCTGCTCGATTTCCGCGAGGGGGCGTTGTTCGAGGCCCATGTCCATGGCCACGATGACGGCGGGCACGGGCACGACCGCGGCGAAGATCACGCGCAAGACGCGGACCATGGGCACGGGCAAGAGCACGCGCACGACGAGGACCATGCGCACGGCCATGACCATGACCATGCGCACGACGAGGACCATGCGCCCGGGCATGACCATGACCATGCGCACGGGCACGACGAGGACCATACGCACGACGATGGACATGACCATACGCATGGCGAGCACGATCCCCATGCCTGGCTCTCGCCCGAAAACGCGGCGCACTGGCTCAACGTGATCGCTGCGCAGCTCTCGGCCGCCGACCCCGAGAATGCCGGCGCCTATTTCGCTAACGCCGCCGAGGCGCGGGCCGAACTCGACGCGCTGTCAGCCGAGATCGAAGGGCTGCTGGAACCGGTGCGCGGCGGTCGGTTCATCGTCTTCCACGATGCCTACCAGTATTTCGAGGCGGCCTTCGATTTCCCGGCCTCGGGCGCGATCTCGCTTTCGGATGCAGCGGACCCGAGCCCTGCACGCATCGCCGACATTCAGGCCCGCGTCGAGGACCAGGGGATCGACTGCGTGCTTGCCGAGCCGCAGTTCGATCCGGGCCTCGTCGCGACGGTGATGGATGGCACGGAAGCCGACACTGCCGTGCTGGACCCCCTCGGGGCCGATCTCGAAACGGGGCCGGACCTCTATCCGCAGATGATGCGAAATCTTGCCGCGTCGCTCGCGGGTTGCCTCTGAAGCCGCCGGAACCTGCGGGGGCGGGGGCCTGAACCCCAGATGGTCGATCGCCCACTGTCGGACGAACGTAAGGTCGCGGCGCGGAGCGGGGATGTCCTTCCCGCGCTCCGCGTCGCTGTCATCCTGCGTTCGCGACCGCGCGCTTGGCCATGACCCGGACGAGATTCGCCCTGTAGGCCGCGGTGCCGTGGATGTCGCTGAGCATGCCGTCCTCGTCGACGGGAACGCCATCGAGGGCGGAGGCGGCGAACTCCGAAGACAGGGCGGCCTCCATGCCGTCGTGACGAAAGACGCCGTCCGAGCCTGCGCCGGTGATCGCGACGCGCACGGCACCGCCCGTCGCGGCCACGAAGACGCCGACCATCGCGTAGAGCGACGCGGGATTGGGGAACTTGGCATAGGCCGCGCGGTCCGGCACCGGGAAGCGGACGGCCGTGATGATCTCGTCCTCGTCCAGTGCCGTGGTGAACATGCCCTGGAAGTACTCGTCGGCCGCGATCTCGCGCTTCGTCGTTACGACTGTCGCGCCCAGCGCGAGCACCGCCGCCGGGTAGTCCGCCGCCGGGTCGTTGTTGGCGAGCGAGCCGCCGAGCGTTCCCATGGAGCGCACCGCCGGATCACCGATTCCCTCGGCGAGCGATGCGAGGGCCGGGATGTGTGATCCCACCTCCGCGCTCGCCGCGACGTCGGCATGGCGCATCGCCGCGCCGATGGTGACCGATCCGTCGCCCGGACTGATGCCGTTCAGCTCCGCCAGGGCGCGCACGTCCACGAGGTCGCTGGGCGCGGCGAGGTGCTGCTTCATCGTGGGAAGCAGTGTCTGGCCCCCGGACAGGACCTTGGCGCCGTCCGATCCGGCCAGAAGCGCCACGGCATCCGAGACGGAGCCGGGCCGGTGGTATTTCGTCGGATACATTCCCGTTCTCCCTATTCCGCGGCCATCGGGGCCTTCGCGCCCTGCAGCGCAGTCCAGACCGCGAGCGGCGTGGCGGGCATCTGCAGGTCGTTCGTGCCGATGGCGTCGGTGATCGCGTTGATGACGGCAGGCGGTGCGCCGATGGCCC
>CAZUVG010000114.1:4612-7890 GCA_964623765.1 uncultured Roseicyclus sp. | reverse complement strand
GAAACGGCGGGGGCAGGGTCATGGCGCATATCGAGTATTTCTTCGGCACGAACTCGCCCTTCACCTACCTTGCCGGGATGCGGATGGAGGAGGTCGCCGCACTCCACGGCGCGACGATCACCTACCGGCCCGTGGACCTCATGGGGCTCTTCCCGCGGACCGGCGGCCGGGTGCCGGCCGAGCGGCACGAGTCACGCCTTGCCTACCGGCTGCAGGATCTGGCGCGGCTGTCGAGGAAGCACGGCCTGCCCATCGATCTCGACCCGCCGTTCCGGGCCGTGAACCCCGCGCCGTCCTCCTATGCCTTCATCGCGGCCGAGAAGGCCGGCAGCGGAGACCTTGGGAAGCTCGTCCATGCGCTGACGGGCGCGCTATGGCGGGACAAGCGCGACATTGCCGAGGACGCCGTGATCGCGGATTGCCTCGAGGCGGCTGGCTTCGACCGCGGGCTTGCGGGCATGTCCATGCTCGCCGGCGCCGAGCAGTACGCGCGCAATACCGAGGACGCGGTCGCGAGCGGCGTCTTCGGTGCGCCCTTCTACATCGTCGACGGCCGCGAGCGCTTCTGGGGTCAGGACCGGATCGAGGATCTCGACCTGCACCTCTCCGGCAAGCTGTGAGCGTCAGGATCTGGGGGCCTGAAACCGCGCCGCCCGTCCTCCTCCTTCACTGCACGCTGGCAAGCGGGAACGCGTGGAAGCGGCTCGCGCGGCGGCTGTGGCACCGATATCGCCTCGTGGCGCCCGACATGGTGGGGCACGGGCAGGGACCGCCCGGCGATCCTTCGCGCGACTACCACGACCAGGCCACCGAGCATGCTCTGCAGTTCTTGCCGGCCGATCCCGTGCATCTCGTCGGCCACAGCGTCGGCGCGACCGTGGCGCTGCGCATGGCCATCGAAGCGCCCGGGCGCATTCGGTCGCTGACCCTGATCGAACCCGTCCTCTTCGCCGCGGCCCCAGCTGGCACGGAGAGGTCCGCGAACGCCGGCCCGCTCGGGCGCATGGGCCCGCTGATCGCGCAAGGCGACAGCCGGGGCGCCGCACGCGTCTTCCTGTCCGTCTGGGGCTCGGGCGGGGATTTCGACGAGCTGCCGGAAGAACAGGCGGCGCGCATGGCTGCGCAGATGTGGATGATCCCGGCGCAGCGCGCCGCCCTTCACGACGATGCTGCGAGGTTGATCCCGCGGCTGGGGCAGGTCGCCTGCCCCGTGCTCCTGATGGAGGGAAGCCTCTCGCCGCCGGTGATCGGGCGCATCCTCGACCGGCTGGAGGCGGGCCTGCCAGTTTCCCGTCGCACCAGGATCGATGGCGCGGGCCACATGGTCCCCGTCACGCACCCGGATGACGGCGCCGCCGCGATCGGCGCCTTCCTGGACGCCGACTGAGTTCAGCCCATCCAGGCCGCGGCGAGTCGGTCGATCTCAGCGGCTTCCTTCGACCAGTCGCAGACGAGACGGCATCGCACCGGCGTCTCGTCCGGCCCCTCCAGCGGCGTGTCGGACGGGAAGAGGTAGTATCTCGCGCCCGCCTCCATCGCCCGCCTGTGCGCCGCGCGCGGCAGCTCGGCGAAGATCATGTTGCCGTCGGGCGCGTCCACGAGCCGGCTGCCGGGCACGGCCCGCACCGCCTCGGCCAGCCTGGTGCAGGCCGCGTTCGCGGCTTCGGCCATCTCCAGCCACAGCCCGTCTCGGACATAGGCCAGCATCTGTGCCGACAGGAACCGCTGTTTCGACCAGAGATGCCCCGACCGCTTGCGCCGGAAATGCAGCGCCCGGCCGGGCGCGCCGTCGAAGGCCACGACGGCCTCGACGCCCAGACAGCCGTTCTTCGTGCCGCCGAAGCTCACGATGTCGACGCCCGCC
This sequence comes from uncultured Roseicyclus sp., assembly GCA_964623765.1. Classification (GTDB taxonomy): domain Bacteria; phylum Pseudomonadota; class Alphaproteobacteria; order Rhodobacterales; family Rhodobacteraceae; genus Roseibacterium. The sequence goes on along the minus strand of CAZUVG010000114.1, from coordinate 6,026 downwards.
TTCCACGTCATCTCGGCCGGGCTGCACCCCAGCGCCGCGCAGGCGTTGGCGAAGCGTGCGCCGTCAAGATGCACGGGCAGTCCCGCCTCCCGGGCGATCCGGGAGAGGCTCGCGATCTCGCCCTGCGTGTAGGCCGTCCCCGCCTCGGTCAGCTGCGTGATGGTCAGCGCGCCCGGTTGCGCCCCGTGCACCCCCCGGTCCCGCGCGGCGGCGATAGCGTGACCGAGCGCGCCCGGGTCGATCTTGCCCCCTGTCTCCTCGATCAGCGTGAGCTTCGCGCCGCCGGTGAAGAACTCGGGCGCGTTGCATTCGTCGCCCTCCACGTGCGCCACGCGACTGCAGAACACCGTGTCGTAGGGCTGCACGAGGCACGACAGCGCGAGCGCGTTGGCGGCGGTGCCGGTCGAGACGAACACGACCTCCGCGGCCTGCGCCTCGAAAAGGTCGCGCACGGCCGCGACGGCCTCTCGCGTCACGTCGTCGTTGCCGTAGGGCAGCGCGCTGCCCTCGTTGGCGCGCGCCAGTCCCTCCATCACCCGCGGATGCGCGGGCCCGGCATTGTCGGAGGCGAAGTTCATGTCCCCGGTTCCTCGATCACGTGGTCTTCCCATTCCTCTTCCGGCACCTCCCATTCGGGCAGCGTCCGGCCCCGGACGCTGACGCCCGCGCGGTGCACGCTCTCGGGATCGCCCGAGACGAGCGGGTGCCAGTCACGCAGCCCCTTGCCCTCGTGCAGCAGGCGGTATGCGCAGGTCTCGGGCATGAAGTAGGCGACTTCGCCCATGGTTTCGGGTGTCAGGCGGATGCACTCGGGCACCAGCGTCTTGCGGATCTCGTACTGGCCGCAGCGGCAGGTCTGATCGTCGAGCAGCCGGCAGGCGATGCGGGTCAGCGCCACCTCGCCCGTCTCCTCGTCCTCGAGCTTGTTGAGACAGCACTTGCCGCAACCGTCGCAGAGCGCCTCCCACTCCTCGGAGGTCATCCGGTTCATCGGCACCCGTTCCCAGAACCGCGCCCTCATGTCCGGGAAAGCGCCGTCCGCGCCGCTTCGCTGTCGGCATCCATCTGGGCGATCAGGGCCTCCAGGCTGTCGAGCTTCATCTCGGGTCGGAGGAACTCCACCAGCCCGACAGACAGGTGCTGCTCGTAGAGATCGCCGGCAAAATCGAAGACGAAGGTCTCGAGGTTCGGCGCAGGGCGCTCGAACATCGGCCGGATACCGAGATTGGCGACGCCGCGGTAGCTGCCGGCATGCGGCCCGGTCAGAACGTCCACCAGCACGGCGTAGACCCCGAGGCGCGGGACATGCAGCCCCGCAAGCTCCATGTTGGCCGTGGGATAGCCCAGCTTCCGACCCCGCTTCTCCCCGTGCAACACGGGCCCCTCGATCCGGTGCCAGTGCCCCAGCATCTCG
>CAZUVG010000114.1:0-4602 GCA_964623765.1 uncultured Roseicyclus sp. | reverse complement strand
GGGTCCCCCTCGCTCAACGCGTTGCGGATTGCGGTCGAGGAGACGGCGCCGGCCCCGGCCTCGATGAGCGGTGCGACGGTGACGTCGAATCCCATCTCTCGCCCGAACCCCGCCAGCATTTCCGCCGTGCCCTTCCGTCCCCTGCCGAAGCAGAAGTCGGAACCGACGACGACATGGCTTACCCCCAGCCCCCGCGCCAGCACGTCCCGCGCGAATTCGTCGGCGGTCAGTCCCGCCAGCGCGGCGTCGAAGGGCAGCTCGGCCAGGACCTCGACGCCCAGCTTCTGCAGCCGGTGGGCGCGCGCCTCGGCATTCATAAGGCGGAAGGGCGGGGCGTCGGGTGCGAAGAACTGGCGTGGATGCGGCTCGAAGGTAACGACACCTAGCGGCGCGCCCTTCCTCCGGGCGAGGTCGATGACATGGGCATGGCCACGATGCACGCCGTCGAAATTGCCGATCGCCACCGAGGCGCCGCGCTCTTCGGGACGGACATACTGGTGGTCGCGCACGATCCGCATGGGCCGGCATCTAACGGCGCCGTCACAAGAGGGCAAGGCGCAGCGCGCGGTCTGCGCGGACTGCGCGGCACCCGTGTCCCGTCATCGTTGCGCAACGACGCCCGGCAGGTTGCGGGAGCGCAGACGGCCCACCCGCGGCGCTGCGCAGGGCCGGGCGCGGTCTCGCGGTCAGTCGAACTTGGCCGAAGGCGCGAGCACGACGGCCTCGCCCTTGAGCACCACCTTGCCCTCCACGCGGCACTTGGTGTCGAGCGTGACCCGACGCTTGGCGTAGTCGATGTCGAGCACCTCGACCACGGCCTCCACCATGTCGCCGGGGCGGACGGGGGCCATGAACTTCAGGCTTTGGCCGAGGTAGACGGTGCCATGACCCGGAAGCTGTTCGCCGATCACGGCCGAGATCAGGCCCGCCGTCAGCATCCCGTGCGCGATGCGCCCCTCGAAGATGGTGTCCTGCGCGTACTCGTCGTCGAGATGGACCGGGTTACGGTCGGTCGACACCTCGGCGAAGAGCTCGATGTCGCGATCGGTCACGAGCTTCCTCAGCGACCGCGTCATCCCGATCTCGAGGTCCTCGATGACGATGGTGCCGGTCGTGATGTTGTCGAGCATGTCCGGACCTCCCTTCATGCGTCCTGATACATCAAGGTAGCGCCACTGCGCAATGCGCAAAGTAACATACTGTTCCACACAGGCGCCGCCAAGAAACTTTATTACCCAGCGGGGCGCGCAATTCGTTAAGTTGCCTGAAGCGGAAACACACTGTTCCCGCGATGCCGGTTCCTATGTGCTTGTGTCGACGGCGCCTTCCCTAGACGCTTAGCATTATGGCTCAGCGTAACCTGCCCCTCGACCGGATATTCACGGCAATGGGGGATCCCACCCGGCGCGCGATCGTGGACCGTCTGGCGCGGGGGCCTGCCAGTGTGAGCGAACTCGCGGCACCGCACGACATGGCGCTGCCCTCCTTCATGGAGCATCTCCGCAAGCTCGAGGGCGCCGGAATCGTCGAATCCTACAAGCGCGGCCGCGTGCGCACCTGTCACCTTGTGCCGGGCGCACTCGTGCCGGCGCAGACCTGGATGGCGCGGCAGCACGACAGGCGGCCGAACCGGCTCCAGCGTCTCGACACCTTCGTGGCCCGGATGAAGCGGCCCGAGTGAGCAAGTCAGCGCAGGGCGCCGATCGCGTAGCTCGGCAGAAGCTCCGCCTGCGCGAGGAAAGCCTCGAGCTTGCCGGGGTCGGGTTGGCGGGCGGTGCCGGTCTCGACCCGCGCGAGGCCGCCGGTGACGAACAGGGTGTCGAGGTTCTCGCCCATGCCACCGCGGATGTCGGTGAAGATGCCGTCGCCGATGGCGAGGACGCGGTCCTCGGAGACGCTGCGGCCGACCTGCTCCAGCCTGCGGCGCGCGAGATCGTAGATCGGCGGATGCGGCTTGCCGAAATAGAGGCTTTTCCCCCCCATCTCCTCGTAGAGTTCTGCGAGTGCGCCCGCGCACCACTCGCGGCTGTCGCCGCGGTCCACGACGATGTCGGGATTGGCGCAGAGAAGCGTCAGGCCCATGGTCTTGGCCAGCAGGAACCGGGGCCGCATGACCGCGGGGTCGGCGTGGGGATCGAAGGGGCCGGTGCAGACGATGCCCTCCGCCTCTTCGAGGTCGACCTTCTCGATCTCGACGGGGTTCCGGAGAATTTTCACCGGCTCGAAGAACGGGGCGTCATGGGCCTCGCCCACGTGCCAGACCTTCCGGCCCACGACGCCCTCGAACATCGCGATACGCGCCGCGTCTCCCGAGGTCTCGATCACGTCCCAGGCATCGTCGGGAACGCCCAGCCGGGCGATCTGTTCGGCGACGCTCGCCCGGGGCCGCGGCGCGTTGGTGAGAAGCACGACAGCGCCGCCCTGCGCTCGGAACGCCTGCAGTGCCGCGACCGCCTCGGGCAGGGCGCGCACGCCGTCGTGCACGCACCCCCAGAGGTCACAGAACAGCGCGTCGTAGCGTCCGTCCAGTTCGGCAAGGCTCTCGATGATCGGTATGGCCATGCAGCGCTCCTCCGGGCTGTGTCGTCTTCGGCTTCGGCGCCTCCTTAGGGGCTTCGGTGGACGGGGAACAGGGGCCAATTCGGCGACGTTGGCCAGCCGCGCTGTCGAATCTTTGTCATGTTCGGGCGCCAGTGTATGGTCAGGAATGATCAGGAGATGATGATGGCCGTGGATGCTCTCACCATTGCCGGTCTCGTGGCGGCGGCGTCGAGCGGACTCGTGCTCGCGGCACTCCTGGTTGCCAACCTGCTCTGGCCGAAGCTCGATTTCTGGCCCGCGTCCGAAGGATGGCGCGCCATGACGGGCCTGTGGCTGTTCCGGGCCTATTGCGCGGCACTGATCGTCGTTGGAGGTGCTTCCCTTCTCACCGACGGTTGGGCTGCGTGGCCGCGCTACCTCGCGGGCCTGCCAATCATCGTCGTGGCGTATGCGCTGTCTGTCGCCTCCTACCGGCAACTCGGCCGCGAGAACACGTATTTCGAGGCGCAGGGGCTGGTCACCGACGGTTTCTACGCGCTCTCGCGAAACCCCGGCTACGTGGCCTCGGGCATTGCCGCCATCGGCCTCGCGGTGGTGGCTTGGACCTGGCCCGCCTGGATGCTCGGTGCCGGGCTGTTCGGCATCTACACTCTCTTTGCGCTCAACGAGGAGCGTTGGCTGCTCAGGGGCTATGGCAAGGCATTCCGCGACTACATGCGCCGCACGCCGCGCTTCGTGGACCATCGCAGCATCGACCGGCTGACGGAGATCACGGGACCCTGACGACGGCGCGGTTCAGCCGAGCGCGAGCAGCGCCTCTATCTCCCTGCGGGCCGGCATCGACCCGGCAGTTCCGGCCCGCGTCACCGATATCGCCGCCGCCGCGCTGGCGAAACGCAGCGCATCCTGAGGTGACATGCCCTCGGCCAGCGCCGCGGCGAGACCGCCGTTGAAGGCGTCGCCCGCCCCGGTCGTCTCGACGACTTCGCCTGCGCCGAGCGCCGGGACGTGCAGCGTGTTGTTGCCGTCGAACCAGAGGCAGCCGTTCTCGCCCAGCGTGACGATCACGGCGCGCGCCACGCCGCGGGCCATCAGCGCGGCTGCGGCCTTCGCGGCGCTGCCGGCGTCGGTCACCTCCACGCCCGTGAGTTCCGAGGCCTCGGTCTCGTTCGGGGTCACGTAGTCGCAGAGCGTGAGCATCGAATCGGGGATCTCGGCGGCCGGTGCGGGGTTGAGCACGGTCGCGGCGCCCCCGGCCCGCGCGATCTCGAGCCCGCGGATGGCGGCGTCCTGCGGCTGTTCGAGCTGGGTCACGAAAACCCGGGCGCCGCCGATTGCCCCGGCCTGCGCCTCCACGTCCGCCGGCGAGATCGTCGCGGCAACGCCGGGGCTGATGATGATCGCGTTGTCGCCGCTCGCGTCGTCCACGAAGATGAAGGCGGCGCCGGTGAAGCTGTCGTCATGCTGCGTGACGAGCGGGACGACGCCGGCCTCTCCCCAGGTCGCGAGCGCCATTTGGGCAAACGTGTCGCTCCCGAGCTTCGTGACGAAGCCCACGCTCCCGCCGGCCCGCGCAGCCGCCACCGCCTGGTTCGAGCCCTTGCCGCCCGGACCCAGCGAGAAGCTGCGCCCGAGGATCGTCTCGCCCATCCGCGGCATCCGCGCGGCGCGGTACGAGGTGTCGGCGACGAAGACGCCGAGGATGACGATCTCCGGGCCCCTTGCCGTCATCATGCGGTCGCTCGCCTCAGAGCGCGAGGTTCGGGACGATCTGCTTCTTCCGGCTCACGACGCCCGGAAGGACGACGGTGTCGCCGTCCCCCACGACGGTCGCGAAGCTCTTCTCCGCCACCTGCCGCGTCAGGGCGTCGGGCACGAGCAGCGTCGCCTCCTCCCGCAGGATGTCGATGACGAACAGCAGGACGCCGTCGACGCCGTCCTCCTTCGCCACGTCGGCCATCGCGGCGACGAGGCTCTCCTTGCGGGCGAGCACGGTCTGGGGCGAGGTGGTCTCGAGCACGCTCACGCGGAAGATCTTGTCGCCGACCTCGTATTCCTTCG
>CAZUVG010000113.1:0-7953 GCA_964623765.1 uncultured Roseicyclus sp. | reverse complement strand
GCCGCTTGAGCGGTGCTGGACGTAAGCTGCCCAGTCCCAGATGATCACATGGACGCTCGCCGGGGGGCGCTGTCTGTATATGGCAAGGAGGTCACGCCGAAGGCAGAGGCCGATCTCGAGGAGAGCGGGCGCCATCAGGCCCGCATGGGCCGACCAGGGTCGGCGATGGATCAGAACCCGTCGATCGCCCCGGTTCAAAGGGGATCGGCACGCCTCAAGCAATCGGTGTCGATCAGGCTGCGTAGCGCCTGACGGCCACGAGCCCGCCAAGCGCCGTCAGCATCAATACGAGCCCCGCGGGCAGAGGCACAGCCACCGCCGAGAGATTGGAGAACTCGAAGGCGTTACCCGACGGCGACGCGAAGACCACCTCGTCGAAGAGACCGTCATAGGTCACGAAGGACGCTCCGAAGGGCGAGGGATCCACGTCGTTCCCCGTGAACGAGGCGACGTTGTCGCCATCGAGGCGGAACGTCAGGCTGTTGAACCCGTCCGGCGATCCCCAGAGGAACGACAGCGAGGTCTGGTCGATCAAAAATTCCAGCGTCGCCGAGTTGGTCGTGCTGCCGGGGCCCACTGAGAAGTAGGGCGTCGTGTCCGGGATGTCCGCGCTGCTAAAGTAGCTCGAGATGGGCGACGTCTCATCGAAGGGCGACCGAGCCGTGCCCGAGACGTTGCCGGTCGTACGGATCTGGGGCGCCGTACCAAACCACGACGCACCTCCGGGCAGCGCGACCGTCGCGGAGGTACCAAGGGTGCCATAGTCCGGCGCGGAGACGGTGATGGCGGCACTGGCTGCGATCGGCGTGACGGCCAGGGCCATGCCGAGTGCTGCGCGCTTGATCATCCGAAAGAAAGTCATCCTGGTCTCACTTTTTACTTGAGCGCTCCGGCGCCCCGAGGGAGGGCGCTGCGGTCTGCACAGGGGATATGTCTCTTCCTTCGGGTAACCAATATCGTTCAAAATGCAAGGAAAATATCGGATATACCTGTCCTCTGCCTGCTGGGGCAGCAGGCAGGGTCAGGGATGCACAGAGCGACAACATCCTGCGGCCCGGTGTGTCTGTCTTGCCCGAATGGGTCGCCCTAAACCGCGGCTGTCCAGAGCCGATACCGCCCCTGCCTCGTAAGCTCGCGGATCAGGCCACGGTCGGAAAGGCGGTCGAGGTTGCGCTGGACCGCCGCACGCGAGGCGCCGGCTTCCTGCTCGGCCAGCGGTGCGGAGACGAGCGGCCACGCCTCGAGCACGTCGAGCAGGCGGGCCGGCGTGCGGCCCGAGAGGTCTGCCACCGCCGCGTCCGCGCGTCGGCGCCACGCGGAGATCCGGTCGATCTGCATCAGCGCGGCGAGCGTCGCCTGCTCGGCGCCTGCAAGCCAGGTGCACAGTCTCGAGGCGGGTGGGCCCTGGGCGCGCAGGGCTCCACTCCCGGTCAGGGCGAGCGGAAGGAAGAGCGCCCCCTGGCCCGGCCGGCGCGACATCCGGGCTGCGTGACGTGCGGCCAGAACGCCCGCCTCGATGTCGCGGCTGCGCATCGCCCCGAGGCGCCGCCACGCCTGAAAGAGCAGCGCGGCCTGGGTGACGGGGTGCAGATCGGCGGCCTCCCCAAGAAGCTCGGCCAGCGAGAGCACCGCGCCGGGCTCCGCGCCCTCTGCCCCGGCCGCCTCGATCGCCTCCGGCCGCTCGAGAAAGGCCGCGAGTCCGGCGGACGGTGCCGCCCCGGCGCTCAGCCGCCGTACCGCCCAGCCGGTGCGGGCGAGGCTCGGTGCGCGGTCCCCGGTCGAGCCGATACGCAGGGACGTCCAGAGCGCAAGCCGGTCGAGCGGCACGCCGTCACCCGACCACCAGGACAGGTCGGCCGCTTCGCGCAGGGCCAAGCGCTGCCCGAGCCCCGCAGGTGCGTCGCGGAGACGAGCGTCGAGTTCGCCGAAGAGCAGCGCGACGTGGGCCAGCGCGCCGGCAAGCTCCGCTTCCGCGCGGCGCCAGGCGCGGAGATCGACAAGCGGGCGCCGGTCGGCGCGCGGCAAGGGCGGCGCGCCCGGGGGAATGTCGTCCTCCTCGAGGTCGGGACCGGGCAGGAACCACAGCTCCTCCTCCGGCGTGCCTTCGTTCGCCTCGACCGCGTCCCACCGCTCGGCCGGGCCGCCCTTGGGCGGTCTCACTTGACCGCGCCCGAGGGCAGCTCGAGCTGCGCAGGCATGCAGGCCGGACCAGGTTCCTCGGGCAGTGGCTGGTAGCCGCGGTGTCGGCGGCGCCGCGCGGCCAGACCGGCCGCCTCACAGGCGGCGGCGTGGGTGGGATAGCTCTCGAGCCGCTCCCGGCCACGCGTGCCGATTCGCCCCCAGATCCGACGCAGACTCCAGTCGCCGAAGAGCGAGCGTTCGACCTCCAGCCGGTAGAACCGGGCGAGGTTCCGGTCCGGTGCGCGGCGCTCGAAGTGGTGGATCATGCGCTTCTCGCCTCTCTCAAGAATACAAGGTTATCATATAGATAAGATTACGCATGCGCAAAAAAAATAGATTATGCACACTATAGGAGTGTCACCCTGAGAGGGTCCATAACGCGCGATAAGGTGCAGTTATCGCGACAAAACGGGATCTGGACGAATCCCGGGCTCGATGAGCTGCGCGCACAGCGCTCCTGCCCGTGTCACACCCCGCCCATCAGCACGTCGATCGCCCGGGTGATCTCGTCGGCATGCTCGGCCGCGCTTCCGACACGGCGCAGGCGCGTCCTGCGGACGGCCGCGATCAAGCGTGTCGCCAGGACGAGACGCCGCCCCGCATGCGGGATCTCGGGATTGAGATATCGGACGACGGGATAGTCGGGCATGAGCGGGACGACGACCACGGCCGGGTCCGGCGGCAGCAGGTCGCTCTCGACGACCACCATCACGACGCCGCCATGTTCGGCGATGTCGAACCGGCTCAGTCTGTCCACGTGGCCTTGCCCGGGGCGACGAGAATGTCTGCCAGCGGGTGGCCGTGGCGGTCATGCCATTCCGCCTGCGCCGCGAAGCCAGCAGCATTCTCTTCCAGCCATTGCCGGCGGCGCGCCTCTGCGACCGCCTGCCGGAGCGCTGCGTCAGCCACGGCCGAGACGTTGATCCCCAGATCACGCGCGGCTTCGAGCGCATCGGCGTCAAGGCTGAGCGACGTCTTCCGTTTCGACGCGATGGTCATGGCTCGCAACCCCTGTTTATACCGAACACTTATACCGCTTGATCGTCTTCTTCAACGGCGCGTAGTCTTGCCGCTTGCCATTCGGCACGGCCACGGCATCGTTACGCGCAAGGCGAAGCGAAAGGTCCGACGCGCCATGCCCCGATCCGTGCAGCGATCCTGGCGCTGTCTTCGTCTGGCAGAACCACCGCGGCCAGCGCCGAGGCGTCGATCACGAGGGTCACCGTCGCCCTTCGTCTCGGGCGGAGAGGATCTCCGCCCGTGGTATCGTGGATCCGACGCGGTCGCGACGTGCCGCAGCTCTGTCCATGACGGCCGCCCCCTCAGCCTGCGTTGGCGTCACAGGCGCGAGCCGCGCCACCGGCTTGCCGCGCCGGGTGATCGAGACCGTCTCTCCTGCTTCCACGGCGGCGAGCAGTTCGAACAGATGCGTCCTGGCTTCGAAGGCGCCCACTTCTCGCATGCCCTCAGTCCAACCAATCAGTTTCAAGTCTGGATACATGTATCCTCCTGACAAAATAAGCAGCGCCCTCTCGCCGGCGGACGTCTCGACCCTGCAGGAGCTCTATCTCCGCGGAACGCCGGCCAACACGCTGCGCGCCTACGAGCGCGACCTGACCTATCTGGCGGAATGGAAGCAGGCGTCCTTCGGCGCGGTCCTCGCCTGGCCCGAGGACGAGGCGGTGGCCTTGCGCTTCATCCTCGACCATGCGCGGGATCTGTCAGAGACCGCCGCCGATGATCCCGCCCGGGCGACTGCCGAAACCCTGATCGGGATGGGCCTGCGTCGCTCGCTCGCCTGTCCTGCGCCCGCGACACTCGATCGTCGGATCGCCTCCTGGCGGGCCTTTCACCGGATGCGCAATCTGATCTCGCCGTTCGAGACGCCGGCACTCCGCCAGGCCCGCGCCAAGGCACGTCGGGCCGCTGCGCGGCGCCCAGCCCCGAAATCGGCCAAGCCCATCACCCGCGACGTGCTCGAGGCGATGCTGGCGACCTGCGGTCCCGGCCTTGCCGGGCTGCGCGATCGGGCGCTTCTGCTCTTGGCCTGGGCCAGCGGCGGTCGGCGGCGGGCGGAACTCTCGGCGCTGCGCCGGGAGGATATCTCGCTCGACGATTTCGCTGCGAACGGCTTGCTCTGGATCCGTCTCGTCGAAACCAAGACGACGGGATCCGACACGACCCCCGTGCTCGTGCTGAAGGGGCGCGCTGCGCGCACCGTGGCGGCATGGATCGATGCGGCCGGCATCGAGGAGGGGCCGCTCTTTCGCCCGATGAGCAAGGCGGGCCGCCCCCTGCCCCGCCCGCTTTCGGCGGCGGGTATCGCCCGGATCGTCAAGACACGCCTCACGGCCGCGGGGTTCCCGGAAGACTTCGCCAGTGCCCATGGCCTGCGTTCGGGATTTCTGACCCAGGCAGCGCTCGATGGCGCTCCGCTTCAGGCTGCGATGCGCCTGTCGCTCCATCGCTCGGCTGTCCAGGCGCAACGCTACTACAGCGATGTCGACATCGCGGAGAATCCCGCAACCGACCTGCTCAAGTGACCGGTAGCGGCGCGCGCAGTGTTTCGCGCGCGAAACAAGCAGCGTGGGAGACGTATGCACCGGCAGCAGGGAAATGCGAGGGCCTGGACTGAGACCGCGCTGCGCTTGGCCCTTGCCGATGCTCAAGATTTGGGCCCGGGCGCGCCGCGGGCATGCATCGGCACTGGCTCGAACAGCAAAAGAGGGGCGGCACTCCCCCGGCGGTAATCCTTCGTTAACCACAACACGTCTTGGTTGAGCAGACGAGGCATCCCCTCGCCAGTGCATCAGCCAGGGAGGACACGGTGGTGGATAGCGAGGGTCTTGGTGGGTTGCTCCTGTCGCTCGTGGCGTACGCAGAGCGCGAAGGCAACCAGGGCTTGCTGCACCTCGCGATAGACGCAGCGCGCATCGCCCGGGCGGAAAGCCTGGCGTCAGCGGGCGCGGCCTCGCGGCCCCAGCTATCCGGCGTTGTCCCGTTGAACGTCGCAGATGCGTTGATCAGCACTTATGCGAGCACGCTGAGTGCACAGGACAAGCCGCCAGGCGATCGAGAAGATCGCGGTAAGTCGTCTGAAGGCTGAGCGGGATGGCTTCCGGCATGGATACCTACAGGAAGAGTTTTTTCGTGTAGGTATATGCGCGCCGGCGGACGAGGTGTCCGGCTAAACGCGGCACCACAGAATCTAGCGGGAGCGCTTTCCGCGTCCCGTGCCAGGTCGCGAGATCGGTCCTTGAGGCGGTCTGCCAAGCCGAGCCTCGGCAATCGCCCGGCCGCAACGGACAGAGGCAGCCTCCTGCAACTCCGGGGAGAGGTGGCCATCAGGGATTTCGAGGATCGCCAACTCGGCGGTTCGGACAGCGAGCTCGAGGAGAGCCGTGTTTCTCTCCTGCCGCGCCTTGCTCACGATGTACAGGAGCAGGGCGCCGAGATCCCCCGTGTAGCCGTCCATCACGCGCCGCTCCCTGGATCGAGACGTCCCTGGCCCTGCCTGCTCCAGACCGTGCGAACAGGCCGCAAGGTGCGCATGATCGAGCTCTTTCATGTCCGTCAGGTCGTCGATCGGTGGGGGGCGTGCACTATGGATCCCGTCGAACTGCGGCCCAGCTCTTCCATGATGGCATCGAGAGCCTGGGCAGTCTGAGTGAAGCCGTCTCGTCGCGCCTTCAGCGCTGCCAAGAAGACCCGATCCTGCAAGTCATGAAGGACCACGGGGTCTTCTTCATCGAGATCCTTCATCGCTGTTTCCCCTGCACTGCACATATCGTCCTGACTGCAAGAATGAAGCGTTAAGCTTAACAAAGGGTAAACAGATCATACCATATCTCGGCGTGCGCGAGCCATGGTTACGATATCTTGTGAGGCGTAGTGCAGACCACCATGCACTGTGGATAACTGGCATTCTACCGGCCTCCTGCGAGCATGAAAAGTCGATTCGGCGCGGGCATTGCCCCAGCCGATGTCTGCGACAGCCCCGCCACAGCTCCGTGCGAGCGACAGCAGCAAAGAGGTCTATTCGGGCCCTCCGAGTGGAAGGCGGTCGCGTGCACTAGGGTCAGCGCCGCAAGTTCCATCGAGAGTTGGGCAGGGAGGAGGTTCCCGCGCAACCATGCCCCCTGGTTCGCGACGCCCTTGCCGCCGTCACCGGACACAGCCCGGTCTCAGCGTTCGAGCCGCCACGTCTCCGGGTGGCCAGGACGACCGGGCGGCCGCGGCCTTCCGGGGGCCGGGACGTGCAACGCGGTCCGTCCCGCGCCGCACGTCCGACGCACCCGTTCACTCGTCACGAACACCGCACTGACCACGAAAGATGGCTCCATCTTGATGGGCGCGTGTCGAAGAATGGCAGAGGATCGTCGTCGGCGTTGTTCGAGGTGTCTGCGTCAATCCCGGCACGTCCGACGTCGGCAACCGAGGTCCCGGAATGCTTGACCTTGAGTTCGAGGGCGGTCTTCCGCTCCTGACCGATGTCTTGGATGTTCAAGGGTGCGGGCATGGGGACCCGCCAGACTGCACACGCAAGGTGCGACACATGGTGCACTGCAGTCATGAGGACGATGCAACGGTGGAGGCCGGGACGACAGCGGCCGGAGTTCGCCAAGGCTGGTCGAGGTTTCCGCGGCTGGCGTAGCTTCAATGAGGCCGGCCGCTGTCGTCCCGGAGAAGATTGCCGTCGACCTCGTGCCGACCTTGAGTTGGCGCAGTCTTCTATGGGGCCGGGCTCCCTAGGGCCCGGAATGTCGGCCGAGATGTCGTGGCATGCACCGTAGACGAGGCATCTTCAATGAGACCGAGGCGGACGCGCCTCGGAGGCACCATACGGAGACCGACAGGCCACAAGACCCGGGATCGACGCCAGAACGTTCTGCGCATCAGCCCCCGTCCCTGCGGGCAACCTACCCGATAAGCCGGTCGCCGCCAGAGGATTTTCGCGTTGACATGCCCTGGCGGGGCTCCTCCCTTGCGAGAGGAACGAGAAGCGGCTCAGGCGAGACATGGCGCTTTCCTTTAGCGATCTTGTGGAGGCCGCGACGGCTGATACGGCGCTCCGGCGGCGACGGCGGCTGCAACCCGCGGGGGGTCCTGGCGACAAGATCTTCCCTCCGACCTATCCCGGCGACGAGGGCCCGCGTCACGTCTTCGAGGTTCGGCGGATCGACGGGCAGGACGTTGTCGCGGTACTGGTCGACAGCGTTCAAAGCCAGGCGAACCGCTTCGAGGAGGCGCTTGGCGAAGCTGCTGCTGCCGGTCGGATCCGCCTGCCGCGTGTATATGTCGATTTCGCGAGCAGCGGTCTCGAGACGGTCCCCGACATCAGCGTTCTCGACGCCCCCCACCGAATCTTCGACGCCATCCTCCGGGACAGCCGTCTGGAGGGCGTGCCGTTTCGAGACAGCGCGCTCGGCCAACGCCTCCGCCTGGCCCGTCCGCATGATGCCACTTCCCTGCTCGAGGCCGCTCCGACCGCCTTGCTGTTCGGAGCCTGGAACTCCACGGGCGAGGGTGGCGGGCTCGGTGGTCGTCTCGGGCCGGTCGCCATCGTCATCCGTCGGTGACCATCCCGGTCACCACTTGGTCACCGTCGCGACACCCACGGCCAGTAGCGTGCCGTGCGCCCCGTTCGGCACCGTGGACGACGCCCCCACGGCCGGCGGAGCCGGATCCCGGAGCGTGCGACCATGCTGGCGAAACTGGGGCTGCACCGTCCGGAACTGCGGGCGTGGGCGATGTACGACTGGGCGATCACCG
>CAZUVG010000112.1:0-8085 GCA_964623765.1 uncultured Roseicyclus sp. | reverse complement strand
TCGCCTGGCTGTTCGAGTTCTGGGCGCTGCCGCACCAGCTGCCACCGTCGAGCGACTGGCGCACTTGGGTGGTGCTGGGCGGGCGCGGCGCGGGCAAGACGCGGGCCGGCGCCGAATGGGTGCGGGCGCAGGTCGAGGGGCCGGGACCCGAGGATGCGGGCTCCGCCCGGCGGGTTGCACTGGTGGGCGAGACCTACGACCAGGCGCTCGCGGTCATGGTCAAGGGTGACAGCGGCCTTCTTGCCTGTTCGCCGCCCGACCGGCGCCCGCGCTGGGTGGCGGGCGAGCGGCTTCTCGTCTGGCCCAACGGTGCAGAGGCGCGCGTTTTCTCCGCGCACGATCCGGAGGCGCTGCGTGGGCCGCAGTTCGACCTTGCCTGGGCGGATGAACTCGCCAAGTGGCCAAGGGCGCGGGAGGCGTGGGACATGCTCCAGTTCGGCCTCAGGCTCGGGAAGCATCCGCGCGCGGTGGTGACGACGACGCCACGCAACGTGAGCGTCCTGAGGGATATCCTCGACCGTGACAGCACGGTCCGGACCCATGCCTGCACCGAGGCCAACCGCGCCTTCCTTGCGGGCAGCTTCATCCAGGAGATCCGTGCCCGATACGGCGGCACACGGCTGGGAAGGCAGGAGATCGACGGCGAGCTTCTGGGCGACGCCGAAGACGCGCTATGGAGCCGTGCAGGGCTGGACGGGGCGCGGGTGGGTACCGTGCCGGAGGGCGCGCGCGTCGTCGTGGCGGTGGATCCGCCGATGACGGGACACGATGGGTCGGACGCCTGCGGTATCGTCGTCGTGGGCGTGGTGACGGCAGGGCCGGTGGAGAACTGGCGCGCGGTCGTGATCGAGGATTGCACCGTGACGGCAGCGAGCCCGGTGCGCTGGGCGCGGGCGGCGGCCTCGGCCTACCACCGGCATCGTGCGGAACGCATGGTGGCCGAGGTCAACCAAGGCGGCGATCTTGTCGAGGCGGTGATGCGGCAGGTCGATCCGCTGGTGAGTTATCGCCCGGTGCGGGCCGCAAGGGGAAAGGTCGCGAGGGCGGAGCCGGTCGCCGCGCTCTACGAGCAGGGCCGGGTTGCACATCTGGGCACCTTGCCCGAACTCGAAGACGAGATGTGCCTGATGACTGCCCACGGTTACGAGGGCACGGGCAGTCCCGACCGCGTCGATGCGCTGGTCTGGGCGCTGACGGACGGGATGATTTTGCCGGCCGCGCGTAGGCTCAGCCCCGGCATTCGCAGACTCTGAACAGGCCGCCGGACCGGCGCTACGGCCCGCCCTGGAGGCGGGTCTTTCGCAAGACTTGAGGAGTTCTCCGCATGATACCGAAATTCCTGCGAAAACGACCGGTGAACGTGCCGGAACGAAAGGCTTCGGCCGGCGCCCGCGTGGCGGTCTGGGGCAGCGCCGGCCGCGTGGCCTGGAGTCCGCGCGACACGGTCACGCTCACGCGGAATGGTTTTCTGGGCAACCCCGTGGGTTACCGCGCGGTGAAACTCGTGGCCGAGGCCGCGGCGGCGCTGCCGCTTGTCTGCCGCGATGCCGTCCGCCGATACGAGAGCCACCCGGCACTGGCGCTGATCTCGCGGCCGAACGCGGCTCAGGGACGGGCGGATCTCATGGAGGCGACCTACGTGCAGCTTCTGCTCTCGGGCAACGCCTATGTCGAGGCAGTGGTGCCCGAGGCGGGCTGGCCGGCGGAACTGCACCTGCTTCGGTCCGACCGCATGAACCTGGTGCCGGGGGCAGACGGGTGGCCGAAAGCCTACGACTACACCGTCGGGGGAAAGACGCATCGCTTCGATCCGGGCCATGTCTGTCACGTGCGCGGCTTCCATCCGCAGGATGACCATTACGGCCTCGCGCCCTTGCAGGCTGCGGCGACGGCGATCGACGTCCACAATGCGGCAGCACGGTGGTCGAAGGCGCTGCTCGACAACGCCGCGCGGCCCTCGGGGGCAATCGTCTACCGCGGGGCCGACAGCGGGGGCACGATGAGCGATGCGCAGTTCGAGCGGCTGCAGTCGGAACTGGAGAGCCATCACCAGGGCGCGCGGAATGCAGGCCGGCCGATGCTGCTCGAGGGCGGGCTCGACTGGAAGCCGATGGGATTCTCGCCCTCGGACATGGAGTTCCAGAAGACCAAGGAGGCCGCGGCCCGGGACATCGCGCTGGCCTTCGGAGTGCCGCCCATGCTGCTCGGCATTCCGGGCGATGCGACCTACGCCAACTATGCCGAGGCCAACCGCGCCTTCTACCGCCTTACCGTCCTGCCGCTCGCGCAGAAGGTGACGGCGGCGCTGTCGCACTGGCTGTCGGGCCTCGGCGGCGACCCGGTGGAACTGACGCCCGACCTCGACCAGGTGCCCGCGCTGGCAGCCGAGCGGGAAGCGCAGTGGCGGCGGATCGCGGAGGCGGACTTCCTGACCGACGGGGAGAAGCGGCGCCTGCTGGGACTGCCGGAACGGCCGGCGACATGACCGAGCGCGCGCGGATCGGAGGCTCGCGCTACCTATACGCGCCTTTCGACGCGGCCAATGCCCGGATCGACGCTAACGAGCGCGTGATGGAGGAGCGCTGGCAGGCGCTGACCTTCCGTCTGGAGTCGATCGAGGCGGCGCTGGAGCGGCTGGAGCGGCGGCTGTGGCTCGCGGTCTTCGGGGTCGTCGCGGTCATCCTGACAGAGGCGATCAGTCATATCCTCGATCTAAACGTCGCACTCTAGGAGGCTGACATGAAGTCATTTTCACTGGCTGGGCTCGAGACCAAGTTCTGCCGGGCCGAGGCTGAACTGGCCGTGACCGGCGACTGCGGGATCGAGGGTTATGCCTCCGTCTTCGGCCGCCCCGACCAGGGCGGCGACGTGGTCGAGTCCGGAGCCTACGCCGCGAGTCTCGGCTCGGGGCGACGGGTCAAGATGCTCTGGCAGCACGACCCGCGCGAGCCCATCGGCACCTGGGACGAGATCCGCGAGGACGCCACCGGCCTTTACGTGAAGGGGCGTCTTCTCGACGGCGTGGCCCGCGCCCGCGAGGCCCGTGAGCTGATCTTGGCGGGTGCCATCGACGGGCTCAGCATCGGCTACCGGACGGTGCAGGCGCACAGGAACGACAAGGGGCAACGGCTCCTGTCGGAGGTGGAGCTCTGGGAGGTGTCGCTGGTGACCTTCCCGATGCTTCCCGAGGCGCGGCTGGCTTCGGCCGAGGCCCCCGCGGCCAAGTCCAGCGAGCTGCGCGAACTGGCGACGGCGCTCGAGCACGCCCGCCGCCGAATGGCGGCGCGCTCAGCCCGCTGACCCCGAAACCGCGAGAAGGTGACGCGATGACCGAGAACGGGCTCGAAACCGGGGGGCGCGGTGACGCCCCGATCTCCGAGGCGAAGACGGCGATTGCCGGGTTTCTGAAGGAGTTCGAAAGGTTCCAGGACGATCTGAACACGAGACTCAACAAGCAGGAAGAGCGGATTGCCATGCTGACCACCAAGACCTTGACCCATGCCCGCCCGGCGCTGAGCGCCGAGCGGGATGCCTCCGCGCCGCACCGCAAGGCGCTTTCGACCTATCTCCGCTGCGGCGAGGACGACGCGCTTCGCGGGTTGGAGCTCGAGGGCAAGGCGATGAGCACCGCTGTCAATGCCGACGGCGGCTATCTCGTCGATCCGCAGACCTCGGAGACGATCCAGTCGGTGCTTCGCTCGGCCTCGAGCCTGCGGTCGGTCGCCAATGTGGTGACGGTGGAGGCCAGCTCCTTCGATGTCCTGATCGATTCCACCGAGGCCGGCGCGGGCTGGGCCGACGAGGTCGGACCCGCGGAAGAGACAGACACGCCGCAGATCGAGCGCATCTCGATTCCGCTGCACGAGCTGTCTGCCCTCCCGAAGGCTTCGCAGCGGCTGCTAGACGATTCCGCCTTCGACATCGAGGGCTGGCTTGCCGGTCGCATCGCCGAGAAGTTCGCCCGCGCCGAGGCTGACGCCTTTCTCAACGGAAACGGCAGCGGGCGGCCCAGGGGCCTGCTGAACCACGCCACGGTCGCCAACGCGAGCTGGACATGGGGCAGCATCGGCTACGTCGCGACCGGCACGCTGGGGGACTTCGACGCGACAACCCCGTCGGATGCGATCGTCGATCTCGTCTACGCCCTCGGCTCGCGCTACCGGGCGAACGCCACCTTCGCGATGAACTCGAAGACCGCGGGCGCCGTGCGCAAGATGAAGGACGCCGATGGTCGGTTCCTGTGGTCGGACGGGCTGTCCCAGGGCGCGCCGGCGCGGCTGATGGGCTACCCGGTGCTGATCGCCGAGGACATGCCGGACATCGCCGACAATGCCATGGCCATCGCCTTCGGCGATTTCGCTGCGGGCTACACGATCGCGGAACGTCCCGACCTGCGCGTCCTCCGCGACCCGTTCTCCGCAAAGCCGCACGTCCTGTTCTACGCGACCAAGCGCGTCGGCGGCGACGTGACCGACTTCGCGGCGATCAAGCTCCTGAAGTTCGGCACATCCTGAGCCGCGCGGACCCGCCCCCGGCCACAAGGTCCGGGGGCGGGTCACCGATCTTGCCCCTCGCGGAGACGATTTTCCCATGCTGACAGAACTGACACAGGTCCCGGCCGCGGCCCTGCCGCGGGAGGCGCTGGCAGACCACCTGCGGCTGGCGCAGGGTTTCGCCGACGATGGCGTGCTCGATGCTCATCTCGACGGCTGCGTCCGCGCGGCCATCGCCGCCATCGAGGCGCGCACCGCCAAGGTGCTGTTCCGGCGGAGCTTCGCGCTCACGGTGCATGCATGGACAACGCCCGAGCGGCAAGACCTGCCGGTAGCGCCGGCCGTCGCGGTGCAGAGCGTCACGCTGATCGATCGCGGCGGAACGGAGATGCTGTTACCCGCCGAGGCCTGGGATCTCGTCTCGGACGCGCACCGTGCGTCGATCATCTCCGCGTCGGGGGATCTTCCGCCGATTTCCACCGGCGGCCGCGCCGAGATCCGCTTCGATGCGGGCTATGCCGCCGACTGGGCGGGCATGCCTCCGGATATGGCACGGGCGGTCATCCTGCTCGCCGCAGGCTACTTCGGGCAGGATGTGGACGCTGACCGCGGATTGCCGGCGCCGGTCGCCGTCCTGCTGGAGCCGTTCCGGGCGCTCAGGCTCGGCCGGGCGGGCGCATGAGGGCGCCGCACCTCACGCGCCGGCTGGTCCTCGAGGCGCCCGAGCGGGTGCCGGACGGGGCGGGGGGCTACGCCGAGACCTGGGTCGCGCGCGGGACGCTCTGGGGCGAGGTCGCCTTGCGCGGTGCAGGGCGGGAGGTGGACGCCTCCGCCTCGCGGCTCAACCTCAAGATCACGGTCCGCGCCGCGCCGCAGGGATCGCCCGCGCGGCCGAGCGCCGCGATGCGGTTCCGCGACGGCGCGCGGCTTTACCGGATCGAGGCGGTGACGGAGGCCGGTGCGGCGGGCCGCCACCTCGTCTGTTTCGCGACGGAGGAGACGGGCGCATGAGCTACGCATCCGCTGCCGCCCTGCAGGAGGCGGTCTTCGCCGCGCTTTCGGCCAATTCCGCCGTGGCGGCGCTTTCGGGCGGCGCGGTCTTCGACGCGATGCCGCCGGGAGCGGTGCCGTCGCTCTACGTGAGCCTCGGGCCCGAGCGGGCCCGGCAACGGGCCGACGCGACCGCCGACGGCGCGCTGCACGACTTCTCGGTGCTGGTCATCTCCTCGGGTGCAGGCTTCGGCGCGGCGAAGGCGCTGGCCGTGGCCGTGTCCGACGCGCTCGACGGCGCAGCGCTGACGCTCGCGCGCGGGCGGCTGGTGGCACTTTCCTTTCGCCGGGCGCAGGCGAAGCGGGACGGGGACGCGCGCCGGATCGAGCTGTGGTTCCGGGCGCGGATCGATCTCGAAGGCGCCTGAAGAACGCAACGCAACACATTGACAAAATGGAGTGACGCGAATGCCTGCCCAGAGCGGAAAGGACCTTCTGATCAAGGTCGACATGGACGGAACGGGCCTGTTCGAGACGGTGGCGGGCCTGCGTGCCACGCGGCTGTCCTTCAACTCGGAGACGGTGGACGCCACGAGCCTATCGTCCTCGGGCGGGTGGCGCGAACTGCTCGGCGGGTCCGGCGTTAAGTCGGCGGCCATCGCGGGCTCGGGCGTCTTTCGCGACGCGGCCACTGACGAGCGGGCGCGGGCCATCTTCTGGAACGGCGACACGCCCGATTTCCAGGTGGTGATCCCGGATTTCGGGGTCGTGGAAGGCCCGTTCCAGATCACCGCGATCGAGTATGCCGGCACCCATGACGGTGAGGCGACCTACGAGATGTCGATGGCCTCGGCCGGTGCGCTGACCTTCACGGGGATCTGAGCCATGGCGAACCCTCTCGCGGGCGAGGTGGCGTTGACCGTGGACGGCGAACAGCGGGTGGCGAAGCTGACGCTGGGCGCGTTGGCGGAACTCGAGGACCGGCTGGGGGCCGGGAGCCTTCCCGACCTCGTCGCGCGGTTCGAAGGCGAGACATTCCGCGCCGCCGACATCCTTGTGCTGGTCCATGCAGGGCTGCGGGGTGGCGGCTGGCAGGGCGAACTGCGCGATCTTGCCTCGGCCGAGATCGAGGGCGGCGCGCTGGAGGCCGCGCGTGTCGCCGCGCGGCTCCTGGCCCTTGCCTTCCGTGTGCCGGGATGAGTGGCGGCTTCGACTGGCCGGCGCTGATGCGCGCCGGGATGCAGGGCCTCGGCCTCGCGCCGGAGGTCTTCTGGCGGCTCACGCCGGCGGAACTGCTGCTGATGCTGGGCGAGGCCGGCGGGCCTGCCCCGATGGGGCGAGACACCTTCGAGGCGCTCGCCGCCCGGTTTCCCGACATGACGGAGGCGAGGAATGATGGAGCGTGAGGACGGAGCCGACCGGCTGGAGGACGAACTGTCCGGACTGGAGACCAGCCTGTCGGGAGCTGCTGCCATGACAGCGACGTTCCAGGCGGAGCTGAGGTCGCTGCAGGGGGCGATGCTCTGGACCAACCGCGAGGCGGGCGCGATGGGCCGGTCGATCGGCAGCGGTCTGAGGCGCGCCTTCGACGGTCTTGCCTTCGAGGGGATGAAGCTGTCGGACGCGCTCAGGCACGTCGCCTCGAGCATGGTGGATGCAGCCTACAACACCGCGATGCGGCCCGTGCAGAACGCGCTCGGCGGCGCGATCGCGGGGGGCGTCAACAGCCTTATGTCCGGGCTCCTGCCGTTCCAGCAGGGCGGGGCCATAAGCCAGGGCCGGGTGATGCCCTTCGCCCGCGGCGGGCTCGTCCGGGCGCCGACCGCGTTCCCCATGCGCGGCGGGACGGGGCTGATGGGCGAGGCGGGGCCGGAGGCGATACTGCCGCTCAGTCGCGGCCGCGATGGCCGGCTCGGGATCGAGGCCACGGGCGGGCGGGCACCGGTGCAGGTCACCATGAACATCACGACGCCCGACGTTGCGGGCTTCCGGCGCAGCCGAAGCCAGATCGCTGCCGAGATGGGCCGGGCGCTTTCGCGCGGCCAGCGCAACCGCTGAGGAGATCGCCATGAGTTTCCACGAGGTCCGGTTTCCCGACGACCTGAGCCTCGGCTGCGTCGGGGGTCCTGAGCGGCGTACCGAAATCGTGACGATGTCGAACGGCCACGAGGAGCGCAACACGCCATGGGCCCATTCCCGCCGCCGCTACGATGCAGGCGCGGGGATGCGGTCGCTCGACGACGTGGCGGTGCTGGTTGCCTTCTTCGAGGCGCGGCGGGGGATGCTCCACGGGTTCCGTTGGAAGGACTGGGCCGACTACAAGAGCTGCGCGCCATCCGCCACGCCGGACTTTCGCGACCAGCGGATCGGGACGGGCGACGGGGAGACCGCGGTTTTTCACCTTTCCAAGACTTACCGCTCGGGCGGGACGGACTACGTGCGCCCGATCGTGAAGCCTGTCGCGGGCACCGTCCTGGTCGGGGTCGGCGCGGACGAGCTGGTGGCCGGGGTGCATTTCGACGTGGACGCGGCCAAGGGCGAGATCGTCTTCGCCGCCCCGCCGGGCCCGGGCGAGGAGGTCACGGCGGGCTTCGAGTTCGAT
>CAZUVG010000111.1:0-8102 GCA_964623765.1 uncultured Roseicyclus sp. | reverse complement strand
CGCGCGTCCCACTTGTGGTAGTCGTAGCCCCATCCGTCTGCACCGATCCCGTAGCGCTGGTAGCCGGCATCCATGTCGAGAGGCTTCTGGTCCTGACGCTCCTCGGTCGAGCCGAAGTAGCCGTTGAAGTTCTCCTCGCAGGTCAGGTAGGTGCCCCAGGGCGTCCGGCCCGATCCGCAATTGTTGAACGTGCCGAGGGAGTTCATGCCCGTCGGATCGGCCGCGGTCTTGAGCAGGTCATGCCCGGCGGCGGGGCCGTCGAAGGTCGTCGGCGTCAGGTGAGTGATGCGGCGATTGTAGGGGCTGCCCACCACGACCGACCAGCCGTTCTCGCCTTCCTCGATCTCCATGACCGAAACGCCCTGGAAGTTCTGGAGGATGCGGACATCATCGAGCGATCCCGGCGTTCCGTCCCCGGTATGCGGCAGGTTCACGGGGCGGTTGGTGTATTCACTGTTGACGACAATGATCTCGCGGCCGTCGATATTGAACAGCTCCATGCCATCGGTGTTCTCGCCGAACACCTTGTCGGACATCTCGACCGACACGCCGGACGCCGGGTCGAACGCGCCTTCGGCCTCGGGGAAGAGCGGATCACCCCAGCGCACGAGGATGTCCCAGTTGTAGCCCTCGGGGACATGCACGGTGTTGTCCGTCTGTGCCGCGATCGGCGTGAACGGGAAGCGCGAGGCACCCTGCGCCATGGCGGTGGAGCCCTTCAGGAAGGACGTGCCCATGACAGCTGCGCCGGACCCGAAGGCCAGCACGCCACCGAGAAAACCGCGGCGCGAGATCGCGCGCTCGACCACGCGGTCGAATTCCTGCACTTCGGGACGGGGAAAGTTCAGTTCGTCCCAATCGTCCGCGGACATCTTGGTCGTGTCGACATCTTTCATGCCGGTCTCCCTGGCTGATATGGCTGGATCGCGCCGGGGCCGCATGAGTCGGCGATCGGTGCGCAACGACGGGCTTAATCGACTTGCGTGACGGACAGGTGACGATTGCGCCGAAGTCCTACGAAACTTTCAGCACGATCTTCCCGATATGGGCCGAGCTCTCCATCCGCGCATGGGCCGCTGCCGCGTCCTCGAGCGGGAAGGTCCGGTCCATGACAGGCGCGATGCGGCCCGCATCCAGGAGGGGCCAGACGCGGTTGGCGAGATCCGCCGCGATGTCTGCCTTGGCGGCGTCGGACTGCGGGCGCAGGGTGGAGCCCGTGATCGTCAGGCGCCGCACCATGACCTGCGCGAAATTGAGCGCGACCTTGGGACCCTGCAGGAAGGCGATCTGCACCAGCCGCCCGTCGTCCGCCAGCGCCTTCACGTTGCGCGGAATGTAGTCGCCGCCGACCATGTCGAGGATCAGGTTCGCCCCGCCCTCGGCCCGCAGGACGTCCACGAAATCCTCCTCGCGGTAGTTGATCGCGCGCTCCGCACCGAGGCCTTCGCAGGCGTGGCATTTCCCGGCCGACCCGGCAGTTGCGAAGACGCGTGCACCGAAATGACGGGCGAGCTGGATCGCCGTGGTGCCGATGCCCGACGAGCCGCCGTGGACGAGAAACCGCTCGCCCGCCCTCAATGCGCCGCGCGTGAAGACGTTGGACCAGACGGTGAAGAAGGTCTCGCAGAGCGCCGAGGCCTCGGCCATGCCCATGCCCGCGGGCACCGGCAGCGCATGGTCCTGGTGCGTCACGGCATACTCGGCGTAACCACCGCCCGGCAAGAGCGCGCAGACCGGGTCGCCCTCGCGCCACTTCGAGACGCCGGGGCCGGTCTTCGCCACGACACCCGCGGCCTCCAGCCCCGGCAGGTCGGAGGCGCCGGGCGGCGGGGCGTAGCTGCCCGCGCGCTGGAGCGCGTCGGGGCGATTCACACCGGCATGATCCACCGCGATCAGGATCTGGCCCGCCAATGGCTCGGGGACGGGGCGTTCCGTCATCCGCAGGACCTCCGGCCCGCCGGGTTCCCCGATCTCGATCGCGCGCATCATGCCGTTCATCGCCATCCCTCCCTTTCCTCGGACCCAAGGCATGACCGCTCGTGCGGTCCCGAGCAAGGGCGCAGCACGGGTTCGCGCCCTAAGCGCGCCAGCGCCCGGGCAGGTCGGCGGGCGCGTTGCCCGAGGGTGCGCGCACCCGCTTGGCCAGCCAGTCCGGCCCGATGGTGAAGGGCTTGAGGAACCGGTTGTCGCGGGCCTGCTTCTTGAGGTCCTCGAAGCGCATGATGTCGTCGATACGGCGGTCGAGGAAATCCCACGTCGCGGAATGCCCCGACGACTGGTCGCCCAGCCAGTAGAGCACGGTTGCCGAGTAGACGCCCGAGAGCGTGGCGCGCTTGGTGTACCAGTTGAGATCGTCCGACGTATCGCCCAGCGCGGTCCAGATCGCGTCCGCCGTCTCCCACAATGCCCGGGCGCCGTCGGCGGCGTGCATCGGCAGCGCGAAGAGCGTGGCGCCCCGCCGCACGGACTCCTTGTGGGGCTCGACAAGGTCGAGCCGGAGGCGAACGGCATGCGCGACGCGCGCGCGGAAGCGCATTCCCGACAGGTCCTCGGCCCGCAGCCGCTCGGCCATCTCGCGGTCACCGCTGCGGTGGAACGCCATGGCGAGATCCACAGCGCCGCGCGGGAACAGCGCCTTCGCCTCGGTGAGCGGCACGTCTGCATCCGCGGCGGCGGCGCGGAAAGCGGCCTCCGACCACCCGTCGAAGGGCACGTGCATCAGGGCGGCGTCGATGATTCGGTCTGCGGGCAAGGTTGCTTGGTCGCTCATGTCTCACGGATCCTTCCGGCGGCTTTTCCCGTTGCCTAGACAAGCTAGGAGGCCTTTGCTATAGGGCCACCTCCTGCTTTGACACGCAACTTCAACCTAGAAAGGTGGTGACACCCACAATGCAGGTCAGTGTTCGCGACAACAATGTCGACCAGGCGCTCCGTGCGCTGAAGAAGAAGCTTCAGCGGGAAGGCGTTTTCCGCGAGATGAAGCTCAAGCAGCACTACGAGAAGCCGTCGGAGAAGAAGGCGCGCGAGAAGGCCGAGGCCATCCGCCGTGCACGCAAGCTGGCGCGCAAGAAGGCTCAGCGCGAAGGTCTTCTCTGACAAGGCCGACATGCGAACCTGGGGCGGGGCGACCCGCTTGGGTAGACGGAACACCCCCGCGGCATGGCCACGGGGGTTTTTCGTGCCGGAAAGATGCCTTCAATCCTGCATCAGTTCGCGCGCAAGCTCGGCCGCCCGCGCCGCGCCGGCCTGATCGTTCAGCAACTCGTAATTGTCGTCCGAATCGTCGTCGTAGATGCGCTGTTCCGTGACGCCGGGCAGCGCCGCGAAGTTCCGCATCGTCCGGGTCGGCCGGAGCGCGCGGGACATGCCCTCGAAGCCCGGCGTGCGCGCGAGAACGGTGGAAACGGCGATGGAGCAATAGGCCTGCGGCACCGCGCCGTAGGCCTCCACCTCCTCGATCAGCATGGCGGCCTGCAGCGGCGTCACTTCCTTCTCTTGCAGGACGACGTGGTAGGTCTCCCGCGCATGGTAGTCGATATAGAAGTCCCGGAGCTGCGGCGACATCCCGTAGAGGACATCGTTCCGCTCGGGCGCCATGGGATGCCGCCAGCTGCCGGCAGGGTCGAACAGCACCCGCTCGGGCCCGTCGATCATAAGCGCCGTGTGCCCGCCCGAGCCGTCGCGGTTCGCGATCACGGTAATCAGCGTCACCTTCGCCGGCCCTTCGGGCACGTAGCGCGCGCTCGACACGACCTCGTCCGGCGCCCAGACGCTTTCGCCGGCGCAGGCGGCGAGCGACACGGCCATGAGCGCCGCGAGGAGCAGGCGCAAGATCACAGACCGCCTCAGGTCGCGAAAATCGCGAGGAAGAGCACGATGACGATGCAGACGATCGCGACGTTGACCGACATGCGGATGAAGCCCGCAAAGGTCTTTTCCTGTTCGCTGATGTCCATCTTGCCCGGCTTGTAGTCGTCTGCGGCCATGGTCGTTCCCTCGATATTCTGGTCCCGTCGCCGTTCCGATAGCCGATTTGCAGCGGCCTGTCAGCCTTCGGCGGCGCGGGTGCGGCGCGGTGTCAGGTCCGGGTGAGGAACCAGAGCCACGCCCCGTCGCCGCGCCGCGCGCGCCGAACCTCGCCACGATGGAGCAGGTGGTTCAGGTGGGCCACCGCCTCGACCAGCGCGAGACCGTAGGTGCCGGCGTCGATCCTGCGCTTGAAGAGGGGCGGAAAACACTCGGCGGCGGTGCGCGGCCGCTCGGCCAGGTGCGCGCGCAGCCTGTCCAGCGCGCCCTCGTGGTTCTCGATCATCTGCCGCAATCGGTCGGGCAGGCCGGTGAAGGGCAGCTTGTGGCCGGGCAGGACCAGCTGCCGGTCGGTCGCGAAGGCCTGCAGCCGCTGGCAGGCGGCGAGCCAGTCGGCGACCGGATCGGCCATCGGCTCGGTCGCGTAGACGCCGAGATTGGGCGAGATCGACGGGAGGAGCTGATCGCCCCCGATGACCAGATCGCCTTCCTCGGACCAGAGCGTGACGTGATCGGGCGCATGGCCCTGTCCCAGCCGCACGGTCCAGTCGCGCCCGCCGAGGTGCAGCCGCTGCCCCTCGTCGATCCGGGTGAAGCCGAGCGGCATGGGCGCGACCACGTCGGCGAAGTTGAACGGCCGTTCCGCGCGCCGCTGCTCCAGCACATCGGGCGCCATGCCGGCGCCCTGCCAGAAGGCGACCTGCTCGGGCGTGGCGCGTTCCTGCTCGTCGAGCGTCAGCATCCGCGCGAAGAGCCATGCGGTGCGCGTCGTCATCAACTCTGCGCCTCGCACCTGGAACCATCCGGCGAGGCCCACGTGATCGGGATGGTGATGGGTCACCAGCACGCGGACCACGGGTGCGCCGGACAGCGCGCCCGCAAGCGCCGCCTCCCACGCCTTCCGGCACCGGCCAACGTTCAGGCCGGTGTCCACGACCGTCCATCCGTCGGCGTCGCGCAGCGCGTAGACGTTCACGTGGTCGAGCGCCATCGGCAGCGGCAGGCGCAGCCACAGGATGCCCCCGGCCACCTCCACCGCCGCGCCGGGCTCGGGATGGGTCTCGTGCGGATAGACGATCACGCCGCGAGATCCCCGGGCGACAACGCGTAGAGATCGGAGGCGCCGTGCCCCGCCTCGGCCAGCAGCGCCGGCACCGCCGCCATCTGCCGGGCCAGGAAGCTGTGGGCGAGCCGCGCCCGCGGCCCCTCGGGATCGGCCAGCGCCGCGCGCAGGTGATAGTGGCCGCCCAGCGTCAGCGCGAAGGCCCGTGCGAAGGGCACGGCACCCGCGAAGCGGTCGTTGCGGTCGAGCGCCAGCATGTGCTCCACGCCCGCGCGGAGCGCCCCGGCAGTCGCCGCCAACGCCTCGCTCTGCGCCCGTCCCGCCGTCTCCATCACCTCGTCGATCAGCGCGCAGGCGGCCGCGCCGCCGTCCGCGAGCTTCCGGCCGACGAGGTCCATGCCCTGGATGCCGTTCGTCCCCTCGTAGATCGCCGTCACCCGCACGTCGCGGGCGAACTGTGCCGCGCCGGTCTCCTCGACGTAACCCATGCCGCCGTGCACCTGGATGCCGGTATCGGCCACGGAGATCCCGGTCTGCGTCCCGTAGTTCTTGACGAGCGGCGTCAGGAACGCGGCGCGCGCCTTCCACGCCTCCTCCCCCGTCGCCCCGGCCATGTCGATCGAGACGGCAAGGTCGAGCCCCATCGCCCGCGCGGCAAAGAGCTCGGCCTTCATCCCGGCGAGCATCCGCCGGACATCGGCATGGTCGAGGATGGTTCCCGTCCCGTCCGCGACCATCGGCCGGCCCTGCACCCGGTCCGAAGCGTAGGCCAGCGCCTGCTGGAACGCGGCTTCCCCCACGGCGTAGGCATGAACGCCCACGCCGAGGCGGGCATTGTTCATCATGGTGAACATCGCGGCCATGCCGCCGCCCTCCCCGCCCACGAGCCAGCCGGTCGCACCGTCGTAGTCCATCACGCAGGTCGGGCTGCCGTGCAGGCCCATCTTGTGCTCGAGCGACACGACCCGCACCGCGTTCGCGAGACCGGCCGCGCCGGTCTCGTCGGGCAGGCGCTTGGGCACGAGGAAGAGGCTGACGCCCTTCGTCCCGGGCGCCGCGCCTGGCAGGCGCGCGAGCACGAGGTGAACGGTGTTCTCCGTGAAATCCGCGTCCCCCCAGGTGATGTAGATCTTCTGCCCGGTGATCTCGAAGGTGCCGTCGCCCCGCGGCTCGGCCCGCGTGCGCACCGCGCCCACGTCGGAACCCGCCTGCGGCTCGGTCAGGTTCATGGTCGCGTTCCACTCCCCCGCGATGAGCTTCGGCAGGTAGACGCCCTTAAGCTCCTCGCTCGCGTGATGCTCCAGCGCCTCGATCTGGCCCTGGCTCATCAGGGGGGCCATCTGCAGCGCGAGGCAGGCCGAGGCCATCATCTCGTTGACCGAACTGGTGAGCGCCATCGGCATCCCGAGCCCTCCGTGGTCCGGATCCGCTGACAGCCCGACGAACCCCGCCTCCGCGATCGCGCGCCATCCTTCGGCATAACCGGGCGGCGTCCGGACCACGCCGTTCTCGAGCCGTGAAGGGTGCAGGTCGCCCGCACGGTTGAGCGGGGCAAGCACGTCCTCGCAGACGCGGCCCGCCTCGGTCAACATTGCCGCGACCGTGTCGGGCGTGGCCTCGGCGAAGCGGTCGGTGGCAGCAACGCGGTCGTAGCCCACGACCTTGTCGAGGCAGAACAGTATCTCGGACACGGGGGCGCGATACGGCATGGACGACCTCATTCCTGAACGGCAGACACGGTTTGCAGGCGTCTGCGAAACGCGCTACGCCCTTCCGGCCCGTCTCGACCGCGAGTGCTAGGGGCTTGCCGCCCGCCCGATCAACCTCAACGTTACGTCACGGATGACCGCCTCAAGTCCAGAGCTTCTTGCCCCCGACCGGGACGGCATCGCGCGCGCGGCCGCGATTCTCGCCGCGGGCGGGCTCGTGGCTCTGCCGACGGAGACGGTTTACGGCCTCGCGGCCGACGCCACGGACGGACGCGCCGTGGCGCGGATCTTCGAGGCCAAGGGACGCCCGTCCTTCAACCCGCTGATCGTGCACGTGCCCGACATCGCGGCGGCACGGCGGCTGGCCGAGATGCCCGGCCGGGCCGAGGCGCTCGCCGGGGCGTTCTGGCCCGGCCCCCTCACGCTCGCCCTGCCGCTGCGCCCCGGGGCGGGCCTTTCGCCGCTGGTGACGGCGGGCCTGCCCACTGTCGCCCTCCGCGTGCCCGCTCACCCGGCGACGCAGGCGGTGCTGCGCGGCCTCGGGCGGCCCCTCGCGGCGCCTTCGGCGAACCCGTCGGGCCGGATCAGCGCGACCGAGGCGCGGCATGTCCTGGAGGGACTGGGCGACAGGGTCGACGCGATCCTCGACGCAGGGCCCTGCACGGTCGGCCTCGAATCGACGATCCTCGCGCCCGGAGCGGAGGTCGTCCGGCTCCTGCGGGAGGGCGGCGTGCCGCGCGAGGCCGTCGAGGCCGTCGAGGGCCCGCTCGTCGCCGACGTGACGCCCGGGCGCATCGAGGCGCCGGGTCAGATGGAGCGTCACTACGCGCCGTCGGTGCCGCTCCTTCTGGGCGGTGCGGCCCGGGAGGGCGAGCTGCGCATCGGCTTCGGGCCCGGCGAGGCGGACCTGACGCTGTCGGAGCGGGGCGATCTCGTCGAGGCGGCGGTGCGGCTCTTCTCGGTCCTGCATGCGGCGGACGCGCTTGCCATCGCACGGGGCGCCCGCGCCATACGGGTCGCCCCGGTTCCCGACGAGGGTATCGGACGGGCCATAAACGACCGCCTGCGCCGTGCGGCAGTTCCGGACGCGTGAGGCGCCGCCCTGCCGCGCGTTCGTGCCAATGATCGAAGGTGCGAAGCGCGAAAACCGAACTCAGGCGCGGCCGGCGTCGGAGGAGAGCATCAGGGGATGGATGCCGAGCGACTGCAGCGCCGCCTCCCACTTGCCCTCCATCGACGCCCCGAAGACAAGCTCCGGCGAGGCTTCGGCCGTCAGCCAGCCGTTCTGCGCGATCTCGTCCTCG
>CAZUVG010000110.1:0-8112 GCA_964623765.1 uncultured Roseicyclus sp. | reverse complement strand
AGCCCATCGGCGTGACGGGCCACATCGTGCCCTGGAACTACCCGATGCAGATCATCGGACGGTCCCTGGGCGCCGCGCTCGCCATGGGCAACGCCTGCGTCCTGAAACCGGCGGAGGAGGCATGTCTCACGGCCCTCGCCTTCGCGGACCTCGCGCGGCAGGCGGGCTTTCCCGAGGGCGCCGTGAACGTCGTGCCGGGCCTGGGTGCGGAGGCGGGCGCAGCGCTCTCGGGCCATCCCGGCGTGGGTCACGTCTCCTTCACCGGCTCCGTCGCCACCGGCCGCCTGGTCCAAGCCGCCGCGGCACGCAACGTGGTGCCGGTGACGCTGGAACTTGGCGGCAAGTCGCCACAGCTCGTTTTCGCCGACGCCGATCTGGACAAGGCGCTGCCGTTCCTCGTGAACGCCGGCCTCCAGAACGCGGGACAGACCTGCTCGGCCGCCTCCCGCATCCTCGTCGAGCGTCGCCGCTTCGACGAGGTGACCGATCGCATGGCCGAGGCCTACAGCGTGAAGGTCGCAGCCCCCGCCGTGGCCGACCGCGACCTTGGCCCCCTGATCTCCGCGCGGCAGAAGGAGATCGTGGCAGGTTACCTCGACCTCGCCGGGCAGGGGCAGCGCGTTGCCGAGGGTCAGATCGCACCCGACGCGCCAGAGGGCGGGCACTACGTGGCGCCCGTTCTGCTGGCGGGCGTGGCACCGGAGGACCGGCTGGCGCAGGAGGAGATCTTCGGCCCCGTGCAGGTCATCCTGCCCTTCGACGACGAGGAGGAGGCCGCGGCCATCGCCAACGGCACCCCCTACGGCCTCGTGGCCGGTGTCTGGTCGGCCGACGGCGGGCGGCAGATGCGGCTTGCGCGCAGGCTGAGGGCGGGACAGGTGTTCCTCAACAACTACGGTGCGGCCGGCGGCGTGGAACTCCCCTTCGGAGGCACGGGCCTGTCGGGCCACGGCCGCGAGAAGGGGTTCGAGGCGCTCTACGGCTTCTCCAGCCTCAAGACGGTGGCGGCGCACCACGGCTGACGCGGGCGACGATCCGTCGTGGCACGGCCCCTTTCCCCCCGTGGCCGGGGGGACTACGGTTGACGCGACACTGCAGGAAAGCCGCGCTTGACCCGCTTCGGAAAGTTTCCCGTCCTCGTCGTCCTGCTCGCGCTGGCCGCGCTCGCCGCGGCCATCTTCGGTGCGTTGCAGGGCCTGCTGAGCCACGCCGTCGGCCCCAGCTACTACGAGGCGCTGTCCTTCCCGGCGGCAGGTGTGGAGCCCGGGGAGAGCCCGCGCCTCGCCGCCGTCGCCATGGGCGCCGGTGCATGGACGATCGGCCCGCTCGTGGGCCTGCCCGCCTTCCTCTTCGGACTGCTTACCGTGCCACGGGCGCAGACCTATCTCGCGGCCGGGATCGGCGCCACGGGCCTCGTCTTCGTGCTCGCGACCTTCGCGATGCTTATCGGCCTCGTCGCCGGGATCGCGGCGGAGGCGACGGGTCTTCTCGATCCGCTCCTGACCATCCCCGAGGGCCCGGTGCGCGCCGATTTCCTGCGCGCGGGCTTCATGCAGGATGCAGGACTGGTCGCCGCGGGACTGGGCGTGCTCGTGGCCTTCTGGCCAATGGTGCGGGCGCGGCGGATCGACAACGCGCGGATTTCCGGCGGCGGGGCCGGCTGAGGGGGGCGGACGACATGCGGCTCGAGGGCAAGACGGCGATCGTGACTGGCGGCGGGTCGGGCTTCGGCGCCGGCATGGCGCGGGTCTTCGCGCGGGAGGGGGCGCAGGTCATGGTCGCCGACCTGAACGCGGAGGCGGCCCGGCGTGTCGCCGCCGAGGTGGGCGGACTGGCGCAGGAGACCGACGTCTCAGACGGCCCCTCTGTCGCCGCGATGACACGGGCCGCGCTCGACGCCTGGGGGCGGGTCGACGTATTGGTGAACAACGCGGGGATTACCCACATGCCCGCGCGGCTCGAGGAGGTGAGCGAGGCCGATTTCGACCGTGTCCTCGCCGTCAACACCAAGTCCGTCTACCTGACCGCACGGGAGATCGTGCCGAAGATGAAGGCGGCAGGCGCGGGCGCGATCCTGAACGTGGCCTCCACGGCCGGGATCAGTCCCCGGCCCCGGCTCAACTGGTACAATGCCTCCAAGGGCTGGATGATCACGGCGACCAAGGCCATGGCGGTGGAACTCGCGCCCGATGGCATCCGCGTCAACGCGATCTGCCCAGTGGCTGGGGAGACTCCGCTTCTTGGAAGCTTCATGGGCGAGGACACGCCCGAGATGCGGGCGAAGTTCCTGGCCACGATCCCCATAGGCCGCTTTTCCACGCCGCAGGACATGGGCGAGGCGGCGGCGTTCCTGTGCTCCGACGCGGCCTCGATGATCACGGGCGTCGCGCTCGAGGTGGACGGGGGGCGCTGCATCTGATGGCTCTCCGCACGCTGCCCGCCGATATCGCTGTCCTCGCCGGCCGCTTCGGCGCCTATCCAGGCGCCCAGCCGCTCGTGTTCGCGCATCTCTGGGACGTGGCGCCCGATCTCGATCTCGGCCACGTGGAGGTGGTGCCGGTCGCGGGCGGGGACGCGCGCCTCGCCGCCTACTTTGACGAAGGCAGGCGGGTAGCACTTGGGCAAGCTGCCGATGGCGCGGACACGCTGGTCCTCGTCCTGCCCGAGGCGTGGGACGGGCTGGAGCCGCCGGCGCTCGGCAGCACGAGGCTGAGGAACCTCGGGACATGGCGCGGACAGCTGCAGCGGCAGGTGGGCGCATGATCCGTCCCGGGCCGCGCAATCTGATCACCGACGTGGCGGGCCTCGTCGTCGGCAATGCCGGGGACCAAGCAGCGAAGACCGGCACGACCGTGCTGACGGGGGCGGCACCCTTCACCGCGAGCATCCACGTCTCGGGCGGGGCGCCCGGCACGCGCGAGACCGAGCTTCTTGCGCCCGACCGCTCCGTGGAACAGGTCGACGCGATCTTCCTCTCCGGGGGATCGGCCTTTGGGCTCGACGCGGGCCAGGGGGTGTCCGACGGGCTGCGCGCGCGCGGCCGAGGCTTTCCGATCCACGGCATGACGGTGCCCATCGTGCCCGGCGCCATCGTCTTCGACCTCGCCAATGGCGGCGACAAGGACTGGAAGGTCTCGCCCTATCCCGCGTTGGGCCGCGCGGCGCTCGAGGCTGCGGGCGAGGACTTCGCGCTCGGCACGGCCGGCGCGGGGACGGGGGCCACCTCGGCCGATCTCAAGGGCGGTCTGGGCTCCGCCTCGGCAAGGTGGAACGGCTTCACCGTGGGCGCGCTGGTGGTCGCCAACCCCGTGGGCAAGGTGACGGTCGGCGACGGCCCGCACTTCTTCGCCGCCCAGGCCGAATTCGGCGACGAGTTCGGCGGCCTCGGGCCTGCGCCGGCCTTCGGCCCGGACGAGGTTCCGGCCACCAAGATGACCCGGAGCGGGCGGGAGGCGACCGTCATCGCCATCGTGGCGACCGACGCGCTCCTGTCCAAGGCGCAGGCCTGCCGCATCGCGGTCATGGCGCACGACGGGATCGCGCGCGCGGTCTGGCCGTCGCACACGCCCTTCGACGGCGACGCTGTCTTCGCGGTCTCCACCGGCGCAAGGCCGCTCGCGGAGGGGGCCGACGGGCTTACGGTTCTGGGCTGGCTCGGCCACATCGGCGCGCTGTGCCTTTCGCGGGCCATCGCGCGGGCGGTCTATCTCGCCGATCCCGTGCCCGGCGATCCGCAGCCCGCGTGGCGCGAGCGGTTCGGCTGATTCCGGCCCCGGCAGAACGGGAACGCCCCGGGCCATGGCCGGGGCGTCCGCATCTGCCGTCGCAGCAGATCAGTTGAGGCGTGCCTGCACCTGCTCGATCGAACTATCGATCAGCGCGTTCGCATCGGCGGCAGCCATCTTGCCGGCGATGATCTCTCCCGCGGCGGCAACGGCCACCTCGACGGCGCGGTTGCTGACGGCGCGCACGGCCTTGGCCTCGGCACTCGCGATCTGGTCGTCGGCAGCGGCGAGGCGGCGGGCGATGGAGCGCTCGAGCTCCTGCTTCGCCGCGTCGGCCGCGGACTGCGCGTCGTCCTTCGCCTGAGCCACGATGCGATCGGCCTGCTCGGACATCTCGCGGCTCCTGCGCTCGTAGGAGGCGAGCAGCGTCTGCGCCTCCTCCCTCAGCGCGCGGGCCTCGTCGAGCTCGGCCCTGATGCCCTCGGCGCGCTTGTCGAGCATGCCGCCCAGCATCGCGGGCACGTTGAAGTAGAACAGGATCGCGAGGAACACGAGGAAGCCCAGCAGCACCACGAAGTCGGTGTTGTAGAGCGAGGTGAAATCGTAGCCGGGCGCATACCCTTCCTCCGCCGCGGATGCGGGGAGCGCGAGGGCAAGGGCCGCTGTCAGGACGATGATCGGACGCATGGTCTTATCCCTTCATCCGGGCCGCGACGGCGCGCGCCACTTCGTCGGCATCGACACTCTGGCCGGGCATGACGGCGGCGACCACGTCACCCGCGACATCGCGCGCGACCTCCTCGACCGACTTCGTGGCCGAGGCCTGGATTTCGCCGATCCGCTTCTCGCTTTCGGCGGTGCGTGCGGCGATCTGCTCGTCGGCGCGGGCGGTCGCCTCGGCGAGATCCGCCTGGATCTCCGCGCGGGCCTCGTCGGCGATGCGCTGCGCTTCGGCGCGGGCATCGGCGAGGGCCTTGTTGTAGGCTTCCTCCGCCTCGGCGGCCTTGCGTTTCAGGTCCTCGGCGGCGGCGAGATCGTTGGTCAGCGTCCCCTGCCGCTCGGCCAGCACGGAGGCGATCCGCGGCAGGCCCACCTTCACGAGGATGAAGTAGATGGCGAGCAGCGTGACGACCAGCCAGAAGACCTGGTTGGGGAACGTCGAGAAGTCCAGCTGCGGCATGTCCGTGCTCCTGGAACCGGGTTACACCGGGACCCGCCGCGTGCGCGGCAGGCCCCGGACGTAAGGATGGTTGCGCGGGGCCCGGATCAGGCTGCGAACATCAGCAGGAGCGCGGTGAGGAAGGCGAAGATGCCGAGCGCTTCGGCGAAGGCGATGCCGATGAAGAGGGTCGCGGTCTGACCGGCGGCGGCCGACGGGTTGCGCAGCGCGCCCGCGAGGAAGTTGCCGGCCACGTTGCCGACGCCCAGCGCCGCGATGCCCGAGCCGAGGCCCGCGATGCCTGCGCCGATGAACTGGCCGAGTTGTGCGATATCGCCTTCCATTGTCCTGTCTCCTTACGTTGGAAGCCTGATGAAGTCGGTTTGGGGCCGCGTCGCGCGTCCCTCAGTGATGCGGATGCAGCGCGTCCTTGAGATAGACGCAGGTGAGGATGGTGAAGACGTAGGCCTGTATGGCCGACACCAGCACCTCGAGGCCGTAGATCGCGACGACGCCGAAGATCGGGACGATCCCGCCGAGGCCCAGCGCCCCGGTGAAGCCCGCGAACACCTTCAGAACCGCGTGGCCGGCCATCATCGCGCCCGCGAGACGGACGGAGTGGCTGACGGGGCGCACGAAGTACGAGATGAGCTCGATGATCGCGAGGACGGGCCGCAGGACGAGCGGCGCGGAGCTGACCCAGAACAGGCTCAGGAAGGTCGAACCGTTCTTCACGAAGCCGATCGCGGTGACCGAGATGAAGACCGCCAGCGCGAGGAACACCGTGACCGCGAAGTGCGACGTCGTGGTGAAACTCGTCGGGATCAGCCCGAGGAAGTTCGCGAAGAGGATGAAGAGGAACGCGGTGAAGATGTAGGGGAAATAGGGCAGCGCGTCCTTGCCCGCGACATCCTCGACCATCTTGCGCACGAAACCGTAGGCGAGTTCCGCCATCGACTGGCTGCGCGAGGGGATGACCCCGCGGCTGCCCGTGCCCATCACCATCAGCGCCGCCACGGCCAGGATCGAAAGCCCCATCCAGAGCGTCACGTTCGTCGGCGTGTACCAGCGCACCGGGCCGTCGCCGAACAGGGGCGAGACGATGAACTGGTCCATCGGATGGATGTTGAAGCCTTCCATCGAATAGTCGTCGACGAGGCCGAGGATGAACAGGACGACCGCGAGCGCGATCAGCCCGTAGGCAATCGCGCGGCCCGAGCCGGGCTTGCTTTCGTCGGTGGAGTTGGTGCTTTCGCTGGCCACGGCCCTTACCCCTCTCGATCCTCTTTCGCGGCCTCGGCCGCCTCGTTCTTCCGCTGCACCTCCTCGGCGGAGCGGATCATGGTCTTCACACCGGCCGCGAAGCCCAGGATCGTGAAGACTGCCATCAGCCACGGCCCGGTCCCCAGAAGGATGTCGAGCCCGTATCCGACGCCAAAGCCGATCCCGAGACCGGCCACCAGCTCGATCACCATCCGCCAGGCGAGCTGCGCCTGGGAATAGTGCTCCTCCATGTGGTCCTTTTCCGGCGCGGCGCGCTGGCGCGCCCTGTCCAGCCGTTCCTCCAGCGCCTTGAGGCGGTCGCTTTCGGTTTCGTCGGCCACCGGTCGGGGGTCCCCATCGATTTCGGCCGGAAGCTAGGCGGGAGGGCGCCCGGAGTCAACGCGCAACGCCGCGATGCGGCAGGGGCGCAAGCGTCTGAAATTAAATTATCTTCTCTTTTCTTCCATGGCGGGCACCCGAGGACGCCCCACCCCGGGACGCCTGAAGGAGCCGTGCTTCGTATTCAACCTTCCGGTTGACCGATGCGGCCGGAAGGGCGAAAGGGCCGCATGATGCGCGCGCCCGACCCCGCCCTCGACGCCGTCTTCGCCGCCCTCGCAGACCCCACGCGGCGGGCGATCCTGTCGATGCTGCTCGAGGACGACATGGCGGTGACGGACGTGGCCGAGCCCTTCGAGATGTCGCTCGCCGCCATTTCGAAGCATCTCGCCATCCTCGCGGCGGCGGGTCTCATCAGCCAGGAGAAGCGCGGCCGGGTGAAGTGGTGCAAGCTGGAACCGGATGCGATGAAACGCGCCTCGGTCTGGATGCAGGGCTTCGGCCAGTTCGAGCCGGTCAATCTGGACGCCTTCGAGGCCTTCCTCGAGCGGGAGTTCGGGCCCGTCCGCGGACCAGAGTGAGGCCGACGACGACGTACCACTGCAGGTAGCTCGCCGTCAGGATGCGCTCGAACAGGCCGACGACGCCGGTCTCCGCAAGCGCCACCGTCATGGCGGCAAGGACCAGCCCCGCCGCCGAGGTCGCGTAGCTGTAGTGCGAGAGCGAAGCCCAGGCAGCGTCGCCGGCGAAGCGCCAGCCGAAGGCCGCGATGGACAACACGACCGAGATGCCCATGGGCACGGCGATGAAGATATGCGCAGTGCCCCGCGCGGTGATCGGCTGGCATCCGGGATCGCAGGGAAACAAGAGCGTCAGGATAACCCCCAGGGCCCCTGCCACCGCGAGGAGCGTCGGCCCAAGCCAGCCCAGGCGCCTCGGTCGCAGGCTGCGCCCGAGGCCGAGGGCGAAGGGAATGACCAGCCCGTGGAAGCCGAGGAGAAGGCCGTCGAGCAGCGCCTTGTTCGGCGCCCCGCGCTCGATCAGTTCGCTGATGGCCTGACCGATGACCGAGTAGTCCGGCCTCAGCGCGGTTCCGGTCACGTCGGCTGCGACGAAGAAGGACGCCGAGAGGATGCCGCAAGCTCCGGCAGTATGCTGCCAACGCGCGATGGACATGCCTGCATCCTAGCACTTCACGCCGCGCGCGGTCACTCCTTCAGCAGAAGCGCCACCGCCCCGAAGCTGAGCGCCACGCCCGCCAGCACCAGAGCGGGCGGAATGGGCTGGCCCAGCGCCAGTTCCCAGATCAGCACCCAGGAAGGCGTGAGGTAGGTGTAGGCCATGACCTTGGACGAGGGCAGGCGCATGGACGCGAACTGCACGAGGAACACGGTCGTCGAACTTGCAACCAGCGCGAGGTAGAACAGCGTCACCCACACCAGAGGGCGCAGGCCCTGCCAGTCGGTTGCGGCAATGTCGCCTGCGCCCCAGACCAGCAGGACGCCGGCCGCCGTCGCGAGCGTCAGGAAGGTGAAGACGAGGATCGGCTCGCCCCGGTTGAGGTAGCGCACAAGCGGCGTGTAGAGCGCATGCGCCACGCAGCCCCAGAAGAAGATCGCCTCGCCC
>CAZUVG010000109.1:6884-8115 GCA_964623765.1 uncultured Roseicyclus sp. | reverse complement strand
TCGGCGGTGAAGGTCACCACCTCGCAGCCGTATTCCGTCTGCAGCCACTTCAGGATGATCGAGGTGTCGAGACCCCCGGAATAGGCGAGGACGACCTTCTTCGGCGCGGGCTTCTCGGACGGCATGGGGCGGCTCCCTCGGGCTTTATCGTTGACCGCGCGGGCGATACCGGGTTTTCAGAAGCGGGGCAAGCGAGCGGAGAGTGCGATGGACTACGGATACCAGTTGCTGCGCCACGTCGTGCAGCAGGTCTTCGGAAACCTCGGCGAGGCGGCCCGGATGACCCTGCTTCTGTTCATCGTGCCCTGGATCGGCTTCGTCTGGCTGGGCATCGGCGCCATGACGGGTGGCGCGGCGCAGGATCCCGCCGCGGTAGGCGGCAGCGTGTTCGCGGCGCTCATGCTCGTCATCGTGGCGGTGGTCGTCTATTGCTGGGCCGCGGTCGGCTGGCATCGCTACGTCCTGCTCGAGGAGATGGGATCCGGCCTGACGCCCCAATGGCGGTGGGAGCGGATCAAGGCCTATCTCGGGCGGGCTTTCCTCGTCGGCCTCGTCGTCATTATCGCCGTTATCGGTGGCGGTCTCGTGGTCGCGCTGGCCGTGGGGCTGACGCAGTCGGCCGGCATCGCGATCCTGCTCGGGATCGGGCTTGTCCTGGGCGCATCCTGGGTCGCGACGCGCATCGGGCTCGTCCTGCCCGCCGCGGCGATCGGCGAGCGGATGACCCTGTCCGAAAGCTGGGCCGCAACGCGCCCGGTCTCCAGCCAGATCCTCCTGCCGCTGGTCGTCGTGGCGCTCGTCGTGGGGATACTGGGGCAGATCATCGTCTTTCTCTTCGGACAGACCGTGACCATGGAGGTTCTTGGCGCGCCGCAGGAACAGCTCGTCCTCAACCTGCCGGGACAGATCGCCAACGGCTTCGTTTCGTGGATCCAGATCCTCGTGAACCTCTCGCTGATGACCACGCTCTACGGCAATCTCATCGAGGGGCGGCAGCTCAACTGACCGCTGGACACTGCCCGCCGCTTGCGGCAGGGCGGGTCCATGACCGATTTCGCCGAAGCCGCCCGCACCGCGACCGAGGCGCTGCGCGCGCTGTTCCCGCCGACGCCGCTCCAGCGCAACGCCTACCTGTCGGACATGCACGGTGCCGACATCTGGCTGAAGCGCGAGGATCTCTCGCCCGTCCGCTCCTACAAGATCCGCGGCGCCTTCAACGCGATGCGAAAGC
>CAZUVG010000109.1:1469-6874 GCA_964623765.1 uncultured Roseicyclus sp. | reverse complement strand
GGCGGCCGACCCGGGCGCGGCACACTTCGTCTGTGCCTCGGCCGGCAACCATGCGCAGGGCGTCGCCTTCGCCTGCGCGCATTTCGGGGTGAAGGGCACGGTCTTCATGCCGGTCACGACGCCCGCGCAGAAGATCGGCAAGACCCGGGTCTTCGGCGGCGACAATGTCGAGATCCGGCTCGTGGGGGACTATTTCGACGATACGCTGGCCGCGGCGAAGGCGTTCTGCGAGGCGGAGGGCGCGCGCTTCCTGCCCCCCTTCGACGACGCGGACGTGATCGAGGGGCAGGCATCGGTCGCGGTCGAGATGATGCAGCAGATGGGTGCGGCGCCGGACGTGCTGGTGTTGCCGGTGGGCGGTGGCGGACTGTCGGCGGGCATGACGCGCTACCTCGCCGACACGGGGGCAAGGAGCGAGTTGGTCCTCGTGGAACCCTGCGGCGGGCCCAGCCTGACGGCCGCGCTGGAGGCCGGGGCCCCCGTGGAGGTGCCGATCACCGACACTTTCGTGGACGGTGCGGCCGTGGCACGGATCGGCGAGCAGACCTTCGCGGCGCTCAAAGGCATCCGGCAGGGGCAGGTGCATCTCGCGCCCGAGAACCGGATCTGCGTCACCATTCAGAAGATGCTCAACCACGAGGGCATCGTGCTGGAGCCCGCGGGCGCCCTGTCGCTCGACGTCCTGCCCGAGATCGCGGACCGGATCCGCGGCCGTCGCGTCGTCTGCGTGACGTCGGGCGGAAACTTCGACTTCGAGCGACTGCCCGAGGTGAAGGAACGCGCCATGCGCCACCAGGGGCTCAAGAAGTATTTCATCCTGCGCCTGCCACAGAGGCCCGGCGCCCTGCGGGAGTTCCTGGAGTTGCTGGGGCCCGACGACGACATCGCCCGGTTCGAGTATCTCAAGAAGTCGGCGCGCAACTTCGGCTCGGTCCTGATCGGGATCGAGACGCGGGACGCCGCGGCCTTCCCGGGCCTGTTCGAGCGGATCGGGGAACGGGGCCTCGCCTTCCGCGACATTACCGAGGACGAACTCCTTGCCGAGTTCCTGATCTAGAGGCCGGGCCTCTCAGGCGGCGTCGAGTTCCGGCAGACGGGGGCGAAGTTCGGCCATCGCGCCATCGTAGCAGCGGATGACCGCGTCGAGGTCCGGGGTTTTCCCGGCGGCGCAGGCGGTCTCTGCCGCGGCGCAGGAGGCGACCATCGCGCGGAAGCCGAGATTCGCGGCGCTGCCGCGGAGGAAATGGAAATCCTCTGCCGTCGCCTTCGCCGGATCGGTCCGCAGGTCGGCCAGCTTTCCGTCGATCTCGGAGAAGAAGACGAATGCCACGTCGGCGAAGTCCTCTTCCCCGATGTCGTCGCGCAGCGACATCAGATGGTCCCAGTCGATCAGCGTCATGCATCCTCTCGCTCGGTCTCGCGTAGATCATCATGCCGCGGAAAGCGTTAAGCACCACTTGCACGACCCGCTTCACTTGCCGTGCATTCGACAGTTCACCGGCCGTTAAGCCCGGCGTGCCAGACCCCCGCCCCTGAGAGACCACGAGGGCCAGATGTTCCGCGAGCGACAGCCGCCGAAGCCCGATGGCCCGCCGGTCGGTCCCCCCGCCGGGCGACCGCGGCGGCCGGGCGTGCTCGTGCTCGACGACAGCGCGGCGCAGCGGAAGATGCTGCTGACGCTCCTTCGGCGCTGGGGTTACGAGGCGACCGGCTGCGGCGATCCGGTCGAGGCGCTCGAGATCGTCCGCGACCCCCGCATCGGGCTGATCGTGTCGGACTGGATGATGCCCGGCATGACCGGCCCGGACTTCTGCCGGAACCTGCGCCGCACCGCGCGGGAGGGGTACCAGTACGTGGTCCTGCTGACCTCGAAGTCGGAGACGAGCGACCTGTCCGAAGGACTTGCCGCCGGTGCCGACGATTTCCTGACCAAGCCCGTCAGCGCGCCGGAGTTGCGGGCGCGCCTCAACGCCGGGGCGCGGATCGTCGCGATGCAGGGCGAACTGGTGGAGAAGACGCGCTCGCTGGGCGAGGCGTTGTCCGAGATCCGGAAGCTCTACGACGCGCTCGATGCCGATCTGGAGGAGGCGCGGCGCCTGCAGTTGTCGCTACTCAGGGACACCCACCGACGGTTCGAGGGTGCGGACGTCAGCCTGTGGCTCAGGCCGAGCGGGCATGTCGGCGGCGACATGGTCGGCTTCTTCGAGGCTGCCGACGATACGCTCGGCTTCTACGCGCTCGACGTGTCCGGGCACGGCGTCGCCGCGGCGATGGTCGTCGCGCGCGCGGCCGGCATGCTCAGCAACACCGCGCCCGGCCAGAACGTTGCGCTGTCGCACCGGGGCGCTGGCAACTACGCCGCCCTTCCCCCCGACCGCGTGGCCGCCCGCCTCAACGGCCAGCTTCTCAGCGAGATGCACAGCGAGCGGTACCTGACGCTCTGCCTGGGGTTCATGAACCGCCGCACGGGCGACGTCCGCATGGTGCAGGCCGGTCACCCGGGCCCGCTCGTCCTGCGCCGGTCGGGCGAGGTGGAGCGGGTGGGGGAGGGCGGAATGCCCGTGGGTCTCTTCTCCGAGGCGCAGTTCGATACCTTCACCCTGCGGCTCGGGCCGGGCGACAGGCTGCTGCTCTACTCCGACGGGCTGACCGAAAGCCCGGGGCGCGACGGCACCTTCCTCGACGAGGACGGGCTGATCCGGGTCTGCCGGCGGCACGCGGCCCTCGACGGCCCGGCGCTTATCTCGGCCATCGCCGCGGATCTCGAGCGGCACATGGGCGGCGGCGACTTCCCCGACGACGTCTCGGCGCTGCTTGTCAGCTACACCGGCTGATGCCGCGCGCCCTCAACGCTCGGAGTCGCATCCACAGCCCCAGGAAATGCCGGTCGCCCGGCACGGAAAGCTCGTGCAGTGCCGTCTCCCACGGGAGGAACACGGCCATGTGCCCCGGCTCGGTCGGGTCGGACCGACGCGGGCCGAGGCGGGCGAAGAAGACGTGGCACTGCTTCTGCGCGAAGAGATCGTATTCGGGCATGTAGGTGAAGCGGTGGAACATCCCCAGCCGCCGGATGCCATGGATCGCGTAACCGGTCTCCTCCATCACCTCGCGGGACAGCGCGGCCAGCGGGTTTTCGCCCTCGTCGATCCCGCCGCCCGGAAGCTGCAGTTCGGGCCGCGGCGCCTCCTGGAAGGTGGCGAGGATGCCGTCGCCGGCGTCCACGATCGCGTAGGCGCCCGGCCGGGGCGTGTAGCGCCGGTTTGCGTCGGGCTGCCGCCCGAATCTGGGGTTCATCGCCTGCTCCGCTGCTCTCGCCGCCCTTCTGCCACCGCACCGCCCCCTCGCCAAGGCCGGAGCCATGCGATATTGGAGCGCCATGACCGAAGCGGCCTCCAAGGACACCAGTGTCTCCGCCCGCGAGACGGCGGCGCGCGTCCTGCGCACCGAGGGTCAGGCCGTGCTCGACCTTGCCGATATGTTGCCCGGGGATTTCGACGCCGCCGTCGAGGCCATCCTTGCCACGCGCGGGCGCGTCATCCTGAGCGGCATCGGCAAGTCGGGGCACGTGGCGCGCAAGATCAGTTCCACCTTCGCCTCCACCGGCACGCCGTCCGCCTTCGTGCACCCGGCCGAGGCCAGCCACGGCGATCTCGGCATGGTGATGCCGGGCGATCTGGCGATCCTGATCTCCAATTCCGGCGAGACGGCCGAGCTCAGGGACATCGTCGCGCATGCCGCGCGCTTCTCGATCCCGATCGCGGGCATCTCGGGCAACGCGGGATCCACGCTCATGCAGGCTGCCGACTACCGCCTGACGCTGCCGTCCGCGCCCGAGGCCTGCGCGCTGGGCATGGCGCCCACCACCTCCACGACGGTGACGCTTGCCCTCGGCGATGCGCTGGCCGTCGCCGTGATGGAGCGGCGCGGCTTCCTGCCGGAACAGTTCCGCACCTTCCATCCCGGCGGCAAGCTGGGCGCGCGGCTGACCAAGGTGGCGCAGCTCATGCACGGGCCCGGGTCGTTGCCGCTGGTCGAGACTGTTGGGACCATGCCCGAGACGCTGGTCGTGATGAGCGAGAAGGGCTTCGGCATCGCTGGCGTCACGGAGGGCGGGCGCCTCGTGGGCGTCATCTCGGACGGCGACCTGAGGCGGAACATGGATCACCTGATGGAGCGGCAGGCAGGCCAAGTGGCTACGCGCAATCCCCGGGTGGTTGCGCCGGACCTGCTGGCGGCCGAGGCCTTGGCAATCATGTCGGAGAACAAGATCACGGCTCTCTTCGTGACCGACGGGGCATCGCGCCCCCTTGGGATCCTGCATCTCCACGACTGCCTGCGGGCGGGCCTCGTCTGACATGCGAGCGGCCTCGCCCTGGGGCGAGGCCGTCGGCCGGTCGGAGAGGGAGAGGTCCCCGTTTCAGAAGTTGTTGTTTTCGTCTTTTTCCGCGAAGAGACGGGCGAAGATTTCGGCGCCGTGTGCCGGCGTGCCCGAGAAATCGTTCAGCTCGTTCGCGTTCACGCGCTCGTTCGGTTGATCGATGTCCGCGTTGAACAACTCGACTGCCCGGCTCAGCGCGCTGTTTGAACGGGTAGAAACGGTCACGCCGCGGTCGATGTCATGGACGTCGAGAGCGATCCGCTCGTTCGGCCGGTCGATATCCTGGTTGAAACGCTCGGCGGCGAAACGTGCGTGGTCGCCCGCGACGGCCGGCAAGGCAACCACGGCGAGGACGGCGGCGAGGATGGTGCGGTGCATGGTCTTTCTCCTTTGATCTGGTTGTGGGCGCTCGGCCCGCTTGGGTTCGTCCGGAAGGTCAGATTGCCTTCGGATGCCCAGAACCTGCGCCCGGCTTTGCTCTCATTCAATTCACATGCCGGGGAGAATTGGCGGAGAATGGTGCGATTATGCACAACATGTCGAGGTTGCCGAACGAAGTGCACGGGGCCGTGTGCAAAGATGCCGCTCCCGTGAAATTCTGCATTGATTTCTGTAATCTGACGGATTCGCGAGCGGCCCGGATCAGACGTCGTAATAGTCCCGGTACCAGGCCACGAATCTCGCCACGCCGTCTTCCAGCCGCGTGCGCGGGCGGTAGCCGGTGAGCCGTTCGAGGAGGCTTGCATCGGCCCAGGTCGCCGCGACGTCGCCGGGCTGCATGTCGCGGAAGATCTTCTCGGCCGGATGTCCGGTC
The DNA here is from genome assembly GCA_964623765.1 of uncultured Roseicyclus sp. GTDB lineage: Bacteria > Pseudomonadota > Alphaproteobacteria > Rhodobacterales > Rhodobacteraceae > Roseibacterium. The sequence goes on along the minus strand of CAZUVG010000109.1, from coordinate 1,682 downwards.
GCCTGCTCGATCGCGGCGATGAAGTCGAGAAGCCGCACGGGTTCGGAATTGCCGATGTTCACGATGCGGAACGGCGCGATCGGAGACAGGCTGTCGCCTTCGGCGATCGCCTCGGGGTCGGCGGGCCGTTCGGGGTGCGCGTCGATCAGGCGGACGATCCCGTCGACGAGGTCGCCCACGTAGGTGAAGTCGCGGCTCATGTCGCCGTGGTTG
>CAZUVG010000109.1:0-1459 GCA_964623765.1 uncultured Roseicyclus sp. | reverse complement strand
TGTAGACCTCGATCGGCCGGCCTTCGAGGATCGCTCGGGTGAACCTGAAGTAGGCCATGTCGGGCCGCCCCCATTCGCCGTAGACGGTGAAGAAGCGGAACATGGTGACCGGGATGCAGTAGAGGTGGGCATAGGAATGGGCCATCGCCTCGTTGGCTTTCTTCGTCGCGGCGTAGAAGGACATCTGCGTGTCGGCCTTGTCCGTTTCGGCATAGGGCATCGCGGTGTTGGCGCCGTAGACGGAGGAGGTGGAGGCCAGCAGCGCATGCCCCGGGGGAAAGGCGCGCATCGCCTCGAGCAGGCGGAAGGTGCCGACGAGATTGGCCTCGACATAGGACTCGGGCGCCTCGATCGAATGGCGCACGCCGGCCTGCGCGGCGAGATGGATCACGGCATCCGGCCTGACCCGGTCCATCAGGTCGTGCAGCGCGCCCGGCGTCTCCAGCCGCTCGCCGAAGGCCGAGAAGCCCTGGTTCTGCAAGAGCATCGACTGCCGCCGCTCCTTCAGCGCGACGTCGTAGTAGTCGGTCATGGCGTCGAGGCCCGTGACCTCCCACCCCTCCGCGAGCAGCCGAGCGCAAAGGTGATAACCGATGAAGCCGGCCGATCCGGTCACGAGCGCCTTGCGTGCGGCCATGAGCCCTTCTCCCTGTCCCGGGCGCGCGCGGATCACGCCTCGAGACACCGCTTACGCCATTCCTTTGTCGGTGGAAACGGTAAGGCAGGTCATCGGATCGGCCCGTCAGGGGAAGGCGATTCAGCCGGCGGCAGAGGGCCGCCGATCCTGGTTCGCCGGCGGCGCCCGCGTCGGGACGCAGTGCCGTTGCGCCACGGAGCGCCGGGCAGGCAGCCGGACCCGGCAGACCGAAGGTCCCGGGCTGCCCGTCGCGCGGCCTTTGGGATTGCGGCGGTGTCGACTATATGAAATCGACATGGCCCCGACGTGCCCCGGACCGACAGCATGACCCTGACCACCCGCATCGCATGGGACGACACCGTCCTTCCCTTCCAGCTCGACCATTCCGACATCCGCGGGCGGGTGGCACGGCTCGACGACACGCTCGACCGTATCCTTGCCCAGCACGACTACCCGGCGGAGGTCGAGGAACTGGTGGCGGAGATGGCGCTCCTGACCGCGCTTATCGGCCAGACGATCAAGCTGCGGTGGAAACTGTCGCTCCAGGTGCGCGGCGACGGGCCGATCAGGCTCATTGCCACCGACTTCTTCGCGCCCTCCGAGGAAGGCGCCCCGGCCTGGATCCGCGCCTTCGCAGGCTTCGACGCCGACCGGCTGGAGCGCGGGGATGCCTTCGGGCAGATCGGCAAGGGCTATTTCGCGATCCTCATCGACCAGGGTCCGGGCTCGACGCCGTACCAGGGCATCACGCCCCTGGCGGGCAAATCCCTGTCGTCCTGCGCCGAGACCTACTTCGCCCAGTCCGAGCAGTTGCCGACCCGC
>CAZUVG010000108.1:0-8234 GCA_964623765.1 uncultured Roseicyclus sp. | reverse complement strand
GGCCCGGCCCGAGACGGTGCAGTCCCGCCGCGATACCCACGTCCTGCAATCCTACAGCGTGAAACCGGCCGGAGAGGCGATCCTCGACGGACTCGCCGTGGGCGCCGGCGCCGCGGCGGGCCGCGCCTGCCTCATCCACTCGGCCGCCGACATCGACAAGTTCGTGGAGGGCTCGGTGCTGGTGACCTCGATCACCGATCCCGACTGGGTGCCGATCATGAAGAAGGCCGCGGCCATCGTGACCGACCACGGCGGACGCACGAGCCATGCCGCCATCGTCAGCCGCGAGCTCGGGCTTCCGGCCATCGTGGGCACGGGCACCGCGACCCATGATCTCCATGACGGGCAGGACCTGACCGTCTCCTGCTGCGAGGGCAACCGGGGCATCATCTACGAAGGCATCGGCGAGGTCTCGACCGAGGACGTCAGCCTCGACGAAATCCCCGAGACCGAGACCAACGTGATGCTCAACGTGGCCGATCCGTCCTCGACCACCCGCTGGTGGCGCCTGCCCGCCGACGGCGTGGGTCTCGCGCGGATGGAGTTCCTGGTGTCGAACGTGATCCGGGCCCACCCGCTCGCCCTGCTCGACTACGACGACTTGCGCGACGAGGATGTGAAGGCGGCCATCGGGGAGTTGACGAAGGCCTACGAGGACAAGACGGAATACTTCGTCGAGACGCTCGCGCGCGGCCTGGGGCGCATCGCCTCGGTCTGGTATCCCAACCCGGTGATCGTGCGGCTGTCCGACTTCAAGTCGAACGAGTACGCCGAGCTTCTGGGCGGCCATCTCTACGAGCCCGACGAGGAGAACCCGATGATCGGGGTGCGCGGCGCCTCGCGCTACTACTCGGACTTCTACCGCGACGCCTTTGCGCTGGAATGCAAGGCGCTGAAGTATCTCCGCGGCGAGATGGGTTTTGACAACGTCGTGGTCATGGTGCCCTTCTGCCGGTCCCCCGAAGAGGCGGACGAGGTCTGCAAGGTCATGGCCGAGCACGGGCTGGAACGCGGCAAGGATGGCCTGCAACTCTACGTGATGACCGAGATTCCCTCGAACGTCATCCGGGCCGACGACTTCGCGGAGCGCTTCGACGGTTTCTCGATCGGGTCGAACGACCTCACCCAACTCACCCTCGGGATCGACCGCGACAGCGAGGCTCTGTCGGGCCTCTTCAGCGAGCGCGACCCGGCGGTGATGTGGATGATCGAGGAGGCGATCAAGCGGGCGAAGAAGAACGGGCGCAAGATCGGCCTCTGCGGCCAGGCACCGTCCAACGACCCGGAATTCGCGCAGTTCCTGGTGGAGGCGGGCATCAACTCCATCTCGGTCACGCCCGACAGCTTCCTGGACGTGAAACGCAACGTGGCCGAGGCCGAGAAGAAGCGCGGCTGATCCGTGACGCCGGGCCGCTCACCGTGCGGCCCGGCCCGGTTTCCGAGACACCCGGGCGCCGTCCGGCGCGGCGCGCCTGCTCGGTGACTGCGTCCCACGCGATCACAAAGCGGTCGCGCCCGGAGGCCTTCGCGTCGTAGAGCGCTGAGCACCCGCCGGTCATCCACCCGAGGCTTGCCCCGGGACTTCGGAAAGGACGGTCGCAGCCGCTCCATCTGCGCGTCGCTCAGCCAGGAATGTCCGCTCATCATGCCCCTCTTCGCTTGGGAGCTCGAATCACGCGGCCAAGGCAGCCCCACGGAGGTTCACGCATCCTGACCCAGACGTCCTCAGCGACAATCTTGATTGCAGTTTCTACCCTTGCTTCGGCATTCAAGTAAGCGGCCGCCGAGTGTGACCCCACGCGAGCCATTTCCTTCTTGCCTACACGGTCGGCGCTATTAGGCCGAGGTGCACCGCGGGCGGACGTCGTGGGGCCGGAGCTGCTCCGCCAAGCCTCGGCCGCAACACGGCGGGACACGTCCCGCCCTACGCGGCCGACACCGCCATCGCCCCCAGGCACACCGCCCCGACCCCCATCTGCGCGGGCCTAAGCCGCGCGAAGTAGAGCGGCGCCTCGCCCGCCCGCGCGGCGATGGGGTCAAGCACCGCGAGGCTCAGGTAGAGCGCGATCAGAAGCCACAGCGCCCATGACAGCGGCATCACCGCCGCCGCGATCCCGCCCAGGAACAGCCAGAGCATCATGGCGAATTGGCGCGCCCTCGGCCCGCCCGCCGTGCGGAAGCTGAGGCCCCGGCGCACGCCCGCGAGGAACACCGCGATGGCCGCCGCCCAGAGCCGCCCGGCCTCCACCGCCACGCCCGAGAGGTCGGGCCACCACGCGAGCACCGCGGTGACCGCCAGCGGCACCATCGCCCCCCAGCCGAGGAGGAGACCGTCCGGGGGAATCCGCGCCCCCTCCGTCAGCGTGATGCGGCGCGTATGGGCCATGCGGGCTCAACCGGAAGCCCGGGGCGCGGTTCCGGTGAGGCGGCACGGGCGGCGGCGGGACGAACGCAGGGCGGAACGTGTCCCGCCGTCCCACTGGCCAGCGCGGGCCAGACCCCCTAAACAGGCCCCCCGACCCGAAGGACGCCGCATGACCCCGGCCGAAGCGCAATCCGCCCTGGTCGACCATTTCTCGGCCTGGGTTCTCGACCTCAACCTCGTGGTGGAGAAGGCCGAGGCCTCCCACGTCGTGATCCGCATGCCGGTCACCGGGCGGCTGGAGCGGACGGGCGGCATCGTCTCGGGACAGGCGCTCGCCACGCTTGCCGACACGGCGATGGTGCTGGCGCTCGCGGGGCACGTGGGCGACTTCGTGCCGGCGGCGACGACGGACCTGCACTGCCAGTTCCTGCGCCCCGGCACCGGCCCCGCCATCCTCGCCCGCGCGGAGATTGCGCGCCTCGGCCGCTCCCTCGCCTTCGCGAAGGCAGAGCTGACGGCAGCTGAGACGGGCAAGACCGTGGCGCTCGCCTCGGCCACGCTGGCGCTGCCCTGAGGCTATTCCTGCATGGTCTCGAGATAGGCCACGAGGTCCACGACCTCGGGCGCGGTCAGCACCGTCTGCGCGCCGTCGCGCATGATCTCGCTCATCTCGCCGAAGACGAAACCGTAGAGCGGCATGTCCGAGCCGTGGCTGACCAGCGGATCGCGCCCGTCGATCTTCCACGCGATGCCCACGCGCGGGAAGCCGTCGTAGCGCTCGGCGATCCGGGTGAGGTCGGGCGGCGGGACGACCAGCACCTCTGCCATCGGCCCGTCGCCGCGCAGGCCCAGGCCGTGGCAGACGGCGCAGTGATCGGCGAACAGGCGCTCCCCCCGCCCGGCGTCCTGCGCGAAGGCAGGCGCGGCGAAAAGAAGCGACGCGACAAGTATGGCTCTCACTTCTGCACCTCCATCAGGAAAGCGATCAGGTCGGCGACGGGCTGGCTCAGCATCACGGGCTGCCCGCCGGGACCGCGCATCGCCACGTCGGGCCCCTGCCCCTCGAAATACCGCCCGAAGAGCGGCATGTCACCGCCATGCGCCGCAAGCGGTTGCCGGCCGTCGATCTGGCGGGCAACCTCCAGCACCGGGAAGTCGCCGCCGGTCGCAAGCGCGGTCAAGTCCGGCGGGGGCACCCGCATCGCGGGCGCCATCGGCCCGTCGCCCCGGAGGTCCGCACCGTGGCAGACGGCGCAGAAATCGGCGTAGAGCGCGGCCCCGACGGCGGCATCCTGCGCGGCAGCGGGCTGACCCGGCCCGGCTGCAAGGCATATCAGAACGATGGCGCGACGCATGGCGTGTCCTCCTCCGGCCTCCACCCTCGATCTACCTTCGATCCGCGCCGCCGGTTCCGCCTTGATCCCCGTCAAGCCGGTCTTTCGCGCCCGCGGGAATCTGTTCATGGTGTGGGCGATGCACCGGATCGCCGCCCTTCTCCTCTGTCTCGCCCTCGCCGCCTGCGGCCGCCCCCTGACCGAGGCGGAGGCCGCCTACATGGCAGACCTGCAGGGCAACACGTTCGACGCGGGCGCGGTGCGGATCGTCGAGACCCCGCTCATCGGCATGACCACCCGCACTTACCCCGCGCGGCCGCAGACCACATGCCGCGAGCGCATCTGGCCGCCGCCCGAGGGCGACACGATCGAGGCACGCACTGCAGGGCTCGTGCTGTTCGAGACGATGCTCGTCCGGCCGGCGTTCCATCTGCCGGACTACGTCGCCCCGCGCGATGGCCGCCGCAGCCTTGCCGCGGCCATGTTCTTCGCCCACGAGATGACCCATGTCTGGCAATGGCAGAACCGCGACGTCACCGGCTACCATCCCGCCCGCGCCTTCGCCGAACATGTCCGTATCGAGGACCCCTACCTGTTCGACCCGCATGACGCGCGGCGGTTCCTCGACCACGGCTACGAGGTTCAGGCATCTCTTGTAGAAGAATACGTCTGCTGCCGCGCGCTCGATCCGCGAGGAGCGCGCACTGCGCGGCTCGAGCGACTGATCGGCCAGGTCATGCCGGTTGTCCCGCTCCGGTCGCGCGCCGACGCCGTGACCGAAGTGCCGCCCCGGGCTGAGGCGGACCTGCGCGGCGTGTGCTCGTGACCGGACCCGCCTCCGGGAAGGTCAGCCTGCCGCCTTCTCTTCCAGCGCGAACCATTCCATCTCTGCGGCCTCCAGCCGCGCCTGGCGCTCGACGAGGGCGGCGCTGGCCTTCTCGGCCTTCGCAGGCGCGATGACGTAGACCTGCGGATCAGAGAGGAACTCGGCCAGCTTCGCGATCTCGGCCTCGAGCCGCTCGATCTCGGAGGGCAGCGCCTCGAGACGGTGCGCCTCGGTGAAGGTCAGACCCGCGCCGGCCTTTGCGCTGGCCGGTTCGGCCTCGCCGTTGCGCTTCACACCGCCTTTCGCCACCGCGGGCTTCGGCTCGCGGGAAGTGCCCGCCCCGCCCTCGGCGCCGCCCCGCTGCGCCTGCATGTCGCTCCAGCCGCCGGCATAGACGACGGCGCGCCCCTCCCCCTCGAGCGCGACGGTGACGGTCGCCACGCGATCGAGAAAATCGCGATCGTGGCTGACGAGGAGAACGGTGCCGTCGTAGCTGCCGAGGACGTCCTGCAGGAGGTCGAGCGTCTCCACGTCGAGATCGTTCGTGGGCTCGTCGAGCACCAGCAGGTTCGACGGCTTCGCCATGATCCGCGCGAGCAGGAGCCGCGCCTTCTCCCCGCCCGAGAGCGAGCGGACGGGTGCGCGCGCCTGCGCCTCGTCGAAGAGGAAATCCTTGAGGTAACCCACGACATGCCGCGGCGTGCCGCGCACCATCACCTGGTCGGACCGCCCCGAGACGCCGGTCTCGGGGTCCTGCGTCAGGCTCTCCCAGAGCGTCGCATCGGGATCGAGCGTGGCGCGCGCCTGGTCGAAGACGGCCATCTCGATGCCAGTCCCGAGTTCCACGCTCCCCGTGTCGGGCGCAAGCGCGCCGGTCAGCATCTTCAGGAGCGTCGTCTTGCCCGCGCCGTTCGGGCCGACGAAGGCCACGCGGTCTCCCCGCAGCACGCGCAGGTCGAAGGGCCGCAGGATGACGCGGTCCCCGAAGCTCTTGGAGATGCCGCGCGCCTCGATGGCGCGCTTCCCGGTCTGGGGGCCTGCATCGAGCGCGAGCGCCGCAGCGCCCTGACGCGAGATCATCTCGGCCCGGGTCTGCCTGAGCTTCGCCAGTTCCCGCACGCGCCCCTGGTTGCGCTTGCGCCGGGCGCTGATGCCCTCGACCGCCCAGCGGGCCTCCGACTTGATCTTGCGGTCGAGCTTGTGCCGGGCGAGATCCTCCTCCGACCAGATCCGGTCGCGCCAGTCCTCGAAATCGGAGAAGTCGCGGTCCATCCGCCGCACCTCGCCACGGTCGAGCCAGAGCGTGGCGCGCGCGAGCCTGCGCAGGAAGGCACGGTCGTGCGAGATCGCGATGAAGGCCGCCTTCGTGCGGGACAATTCGCCCTCGAGCCACTGGATCGCCGCGATGTCGAGATGGTTGGTCGGCTCGTCGAGCAGCATGAGCTCGGGCGCCTCGGCAAGAAGCCGCGCCAGCGCCGCGCGGCGCCGCTCGCCGCCCGAGGCGTTGCCGGTCGGAACCGAGAGGTCGAGATCCAGCCCCTCGGCGGCTGCCTCTACCCGCCACGTCTCGGCCGGTCCGAGCGACGCCGTTGCGAACTCGCCGAGCGTCGCGTGGCCCGAGAAGTCGGGATCCTGCTCGAGATAGCCGACGTGAACACCCTCGGGCAGGACACGCTGGCCGGCGTCAGGCTCCACGAGTCCTGCCATGACCTTCATCAGCGTCGACTTTCCCGAGCCGTTGCGCCCCACGAGAGCGAGCCGGTCGCCGGGATGAACGACGAGGTCGAGCCCCTCGAAGAGCCGGTCGCCCCCGAAGCCGAGGGTCAGGCCGGAGAGCTGGAGGATCGGTGCGGACGCCATGGCCGGGAGGTATTGAGCGTGTCGGCGCGCGTCAATGCGCTGCGCGCGACTGAGCGGGCCTCCACGGCGGGCGCCGGCGCTTCACTCGCCGAGCATCCACGTCCCCTCCGGCCAGAAGGCATGGAAGGCGAAGGCAAACATCACGTCGTGCAGGACGTCTTGCCCCTCGGAGTCGCGGACCCGGATCTGGCCCACGTCGCGGCCCTCGGCAATGAGGGCCGTGTCGAGCGCCGAGGCCGTGCCGGCGCGCCAGGTGATCGTCACGCCCGCCTCCGCGATCTCCCCCGCTTCGGCGAGGCGGGTCAGCGGCCAGGCGCGGTCCTCCACCCGCACGACGCGCGCGACGGGATCGATCCCGTGGGGCGGCATCTCGCCCGAGTAGAGGAAGGGCCGCGCGCTCGTGTCGTAGCCCACGTAGGGATTTCGGCCGTAGGGCCGCGCGGCGCGGGGCTCGGCCATCACGAGCCCGTCGGGATGGCTCTCGCGGAAGCTCTGCCAGCTTTCGGTCCAGGACACGACCGGTTCGAGGAACGTCCCGGCATGCGCGCCCACGATGCCCTCGCCCGTGGCCTGCTGCCACCAGCTCTCGGTCTCGCGGTCGAACATGACCATGTCCGAGTGGCGCAGGTTGCCCGAGACGCCGAAGGTGAGCACCTCGCCATCGACGCGGCGGTCGAAGACGAGCGCGGTGTTGCACAATGGGCAGAAGGTGACGGCCACGGGACGACCCGCCACCTCGTCGTTCACGATCTCGTGCCAGGTCAGGTAGCGCAGCGGATAGGCTCGGGCAGGTCCCTCGCCGAGGTCCAGCGTCAGGACGGGCTCGAGCGGGGAAAGGGCGTCTTCGTCAGCAGCCGGCAGGAACATGGGATCGTCGATGGCCGGAATGCCGTCGCGCCCGACCCCGCCAGAGACGATCTCTGACAGATCGACGGTCGCGTTGTCGAAATCGGTGTTCGGCCATTGCCCGAGCGGTGGCGGGGCCTGCGCCGAGGCAGGGGCAGCCGCGAGGCACAGGGCAAGGGCGAGACGGACGATGCAGGACATGGATTCGGCTCCGGCGCTGGGACGGTTCCGTGATCCTGCCACGAATCGTGGCTCCGGCGGGACCCGCTCACGCGATCGTGGCCGCCCGTGTCGGGGCGTCGCCCGGCCAGTTCGCCGGGGGTGGCCAGCGGAGCGGGATCAGCCTTCGTCCTGCTCCTCGGGCGGCTCCGGGTCCTGCTCAAGCACGCGCAGTGCCACCATCCGGTCGGGCTGGCCGATCACGGCGCCGTTGCGGCCGCGGCCGCGCTTGACGAGATCGACCACCTCCATGCCCGAGACGACCTCGCCCACCACCGTGTACTGGCCGTCGAGCGGCGGGGCGGGCGCGAACATGATGAAGAACTGCGAATTGGCGCTGTCCGGATCCTGGGCGCGCGCCATGCCGACGATGCCGCGCTCGAAGGGGATGTCCGAGAACTCCTGCTCGAGATCGGGATAGACCGAGCCGCCGCGGCCGGCATATCGCATGTCCTGTCCCATGCGCCCGAACTCCACGTCGCCGGTCTGCGCCATGAAGCCGTCGATCACGCGGTGGAACACGACGTCGTCGTAGGCGCCCTCGGCCGCAAGCGTCGTTATGCGTTCCACGTGCTGCGGTGCGACGTCCTCGAAGAGGTCGATGACGATGGTGCCTTGCGCGTCGCCCGCGACATCGATCTCGAGGCCGGTGGCAAGGGCGGGCGTGGCAAGGACGCAGAGTGCGACGGCCAACTCACGCATCGGCGGCGACCTTCACCGAGATCATCTTGTCGGGGTTCGCCGGCGGCTCGCCGCGCGTGATGGCGTCCACATGCTCCATCCC
>CAZUVG010000107.1:0-8266 GCA_964623765.1 uncultured Roseicyclus sp. | reverse complement strand
GGGCCTGGCCCGCATGGGGGTCGTGCAGGCGCAGGTCCGGGGCGGCGTCCGTCCCGACGATGATCTCGACACCCGACCGCCCGAACAGAGCCTCGTACTCGTCGAGGCCGGGACCGTCGTTGAGATCGCCAGCGAGGATGAGCCTCTCTCCCGCGGCTAGGTGCTCCTCGACGCGGCGGCGCAGCCAGACGCATTGGGCGAGCTGCTTGCGGCGGGCGGCGATGGCTAGGCTCATGGCCTCGTCCGGGCTTCCCGCGCCATGGGGTGCCTTCGACTTCACATGCACGCCGATCAGCCGGATGTCGCCAAGGGGCGTCGACAGCGCCGCCTCGAGAGGGGGCTTGGAGAAGGTCACGACGTCCTCGGTCGCGTCGATGTCCAGGTCGATGCGGAAGGCCGTGTCGAACCGCGGTGCCGCCACGCCGCTGGGGCTGCGCCCGTGCCGGCCCGCGACGGGGCCCACGGGATCGTGCCGGGCGGAAATCACGTCGGGATCGAAGAGGAGCATGATCTCCTGCTGCGTCTCGTTGGCGAAACCGGACAGCACTGCACGGGCACGGATGCCCGCCTCTGCCGCGAAGTTGCCGAGTGCCGTGACACCGTCATGCCGACGCGAGATGTCCGGGGCTTCCACCACGAGCACGGCGTCGGCGTCGAGGGCGCGAAAGACGGTCGAGAGTGCCTCGATCTGCTGCGCCCTGGTCACGTCCTGCCGTGCGGACCATTCCCCGTCGCGCAGGAGCGTCCCGTCCGGGGCGAAGAGCGCGTGGAACCACTCGACGTTGTAGGTGGCCACGCGCATCGCCCGTCACGCCGCCCCGCGCTCGGCCCGGATCTCGTCCCAGGCGGCGTTGATGGCCGCGAGCCGCTTCTCGGCGAGTTTCGCGGCCTCCTCGGGCACGCCGCGGGCGAGCATCCGGTCGGGATGGGTGGCGCGCACCTCCGCCCGCCAGGCGCGGCGGACGGCGTCGAGATCGGCGCCAGCCTCGACACCCAGCACGGCATAGGCGTCGGTCTCGCCGGGTACGTGGCGGGCACGCATGCGGCGGAACTGCGCCTCGTCGATGCCGAAGATGCGCGCCACCCGGGACAGGAACACCTCCTCGTCCGGGTGATACGTCCCGTCGGCGGCCGCGATGTAAAGAAGTCCCTCCATCAGGTCGCAGAGCACGCTGTCCCGGCCGCAGGGCCTGTCATCGGAACGGAACATTCCCGCGATTCGTGCCGCGTATTCCTCGAAGCCGGCCACGTCCTCGCGGGCGAGGTTGAAGACGCGCGCCGCCGCGCGCTCCTCGGAGGCGGGGATGTGGAAGACCTCGCGGAAGGCCGCGACCTCGTCCCGCGTAACCCGACCGTCTGCCTTCGCCATCTTCGCGCCAAGCGCGATTACCGCGATGGTGAAGGCCACGCGCCGCTCGGGTGGCGTGCGCAGTCGCTCGAACACGGCCGAAAGGCCCTCGCCGCGGCGAACAGCCGACAGCGCCTCGGTTATGCGGGTCCAGACGGACATGGGGTCCTTCTAGCCCAAAGCACGGCGCGACGGCAGGGGGTGCGGGCGGGGCGGGACAATGGGTCAGAGCATCTTCTGCATCAGCACGAGGTCGTGCCAGCGTCCGAACTTCCGGCCGACCTCGGGAAGGCGCGCGACCTCCCGGTAGCCCATCGCGGCGTGGAAACCGATCCCGCCCGCGTTCTCGCCCGAGACGCCCGCGAAGACGGAATGGACGTCGCGCATCCGCAGCTCCGCCTCCAACGTCGCCATGAGCGCGCGGCCGAGGCCCTTGCCCTGCGCAGGGGCGGCGACGTGGACCGAGTGCTCGAAGGTATGCGCATAGCCCGGGCCGCCGCGGAACTGGCTCGCGGTGACGAATCCCGCCACGGCGCCATCGTCCTCGGCCACCAAGAAGGGCGCGCCCGATACGATCTGCCGGGCAAGCTCGCGCGGGTCCTTCTCGGCGGTGGTGAAGGTCACGGCGGTGTCGCGGATGAGCGCGTTCCAGATCGCGGCGATAGCCTCCGAATCGCCCGGGGCTGCGGGACGGATCACAGGACGACCCGGCCCGTCGGCGTGTCGATCGCCGCCTCGATCCGGGGCGCATCGGCGGCGACGATCTCGATGCGCGGATCGTCGATCAGGGGCGCCAGCGCGGCGCGAAGGGCCGCGGCCTCGGGCGTGTGAAGGCGCAGGCCCGCGAGACGCGCGCCGTGGTCGGGCAGGCGCGGGGCCGGGTGCGCCTCGCCGCGCCACTCGATCAGGGCGGGGAAGAGGCCGCCGAAGGGCAGCTGCCCGTCGCGCGGTACCGCCATTCGCCAGGAAAGATCCCCGCGCTGCAGGTCCCATGGCACGCCCGTCCCCTCGGGGGCCGTTGCAAGGGCGGCGTCGAGATCGGGTGTCCTGCAGATCCAGTTGGTCGTGCGGGTGGCGCCACCGAACGCGTCCAGGGCGAACCAGCGCGGTTGCGACGGCCCTGGCGCGCCGGGTTCAATGGCGATGAGCTCGAGATACTCCTCCTCGCCGAGCGACAGAAGCCGGTTCCACGTCCCCATCGCCTCGTGCCGTCCCCCGGGGGCGAGCGGCAGGCCGAGCGCGGCCTCCACCTCGGCCGCCCCGGTCTCCAGCGCCCCGGCCGAGATGGCGATGTGATCGAGCGTGAGCATCGGCGCCTCCGTTCAGGTTCGCGCAGGGATTAGCGCGGCACGACCCGACGCGGAAGGCCCGGCGCGCCACATCTTTCCACAAGGTGACCTTGCACCGGGACGCGCGAGCCCTTTGTTTATCCACATGACGACCGGATCCGATCCCAAGGCCGACCTGCGCCGGGCCGCCTTCGCGGAGCGCAAGGTGGCCCATGCGCAGGCAGCGACCGCAGTGCCCGACGCGACCGCGCGTCTGCTGCGGGAGATCGGCGAGGCGCGGGGCCGTGTGATCTCGGGCTACATGCCGATCCGGACGGAACTCGACCCCGTGCCCGCCATGGCCGCCCTGCATGCGGAAGGGGCGCGTATCTGCGTGCCGGTCATCGCGGGGCGTGGGCTGCCCCTCGACTTCCGCGAGTGGCGGCCGGGCGCGCCGCTGGAGGAAGGCCCTTTCGGCGCGATGGTCCCCGCCGGTGGCGCGTGGCTCGTCCCGGAAATCCTGATCGTGCCCCTCGTGGCCTTCGATCGCGGCCTGAACCGCCTGGGCTACGGCGGCGGGTTCTACGATCGGACGCTCGCCCTCCTGCGCCGCGAACGGGGCGTCCGTGCGATCGGCTTCGCCTTCGCCGCGCAGGAGGTGCCCCGCCTGCCCGCCGAGCCGACCGACCAGGCGCTCGACGCGGTTGTGACCGAAAGCGCCACGATCCGTCCGCCGAGCCGTCTGGACGAGGGCGCCATCACGGCCTAAGCCGTTCCCCATGAAAATCCTTTTCCTCGGCGACGTGATGGGCCGCGCCGGTCGCGCCGCGTTGACGGAACGGCTGCAGCGCCTGCGTGCCGAGTGGCGGCTCGATTTCGTGGTGGTCAACGGCGAGAACGCGACCTCGGGCGCGGGGCTCTCGGCGGCGCATGCGCGCGCCCTGCTCGAGGCGGGCGCGGACGTGCTGACGCTGGGCGACCATGCCTTCGACCAGCGCGACATGCTGCAGTTCATCGGAAACGAGCCGCGCGTGATCCGCCCGCTCAACTTCTCGAAAGCCGCGCCGGGGCAGGGGGCGCGCCTGTTCGAGGCCAGGGGCGGGCGCAAGGTGCTGGTCGCGCAGGCCCTGGGGCAGGTCTTCATGAAGCGGCCCTTCGACGATCCGTTCTCGGCGCTCGACGCGGCCCTGAAGTCCTATCCACGCGGCGGGCTCGCGCAGGCGGTGATCGTCGACATCCACTGCGAGGCGACGTCGGAGAAGATGGCGGTCGGTCATTTCTGCGACGGCCGCGCGAGCCTCGTCGTCGGTACCCACACGCATGTGCCGACCTCGGACGCGATGATCCTGCCGGGCGGCACGGCCTATCTCACGGATGCCGGCATGTGCGGCGACTACCATTCCATCATCGGGATGGAGAGGGATGAACCCATGCGCCGGTTCGTCACCGGCATGCCGAAGGACAGGTTCCAGCCCGCGGCGGGCGAGGCGACTCTCTCGGGCGTGTACGTCGAGACCGACGATCGCACCGGGGCGGCCACGCGCATCGCGCCGGTGCGCGTCGGCGGGCGCCTGCAGGACGCCACCCCGTGAGCCGCGACCGCTTCTTCCTGATCGCGGTGCTCGTCGGGATCGGCGCGGCATGGGGCATCACCCAGCCCTTCGCCAAGATCGCCGTGTCCGAGGGCTATCGCCATTTCGGCATAATCTTCTGGCAGTTCGTCCTCGGGGGCGCGCTGCTTCTCGTCGTCAACGGGGTGCGGGGCCGGCGGCTGCCCTTCGCGCCGCGTCATGTCGCGCTCTACACGGTCATCGCGCTGATCGGAACCCTCCTGCCCAACTCGGCCAGCTACACCGCCGCGATCCACCTGCCCTCGGGGATACTGTCCATCGTGCTCTCCCTCGTGCCGATGATGGCCTTCCCCATCGCCATGGCGCTCGGCATGGACCGGTTCTCGGCCACGCGGTTCCTGGGGCTCCTGCTGGGCTTCTCGGCCATCCTCCTGATCGCGCTGCCGGAGACCAGCCTGCCGGATGCTTCGATGGTCTGGTGGCTGCCCATGGCGCTCGTCGCGCCCGCCTTCTACGCCGTCGAGGGCAATTTCGTCGCCCGCTACGGGACCGAGGGGCTGGACCCGGTGCAGGTCCTCCTCGGCGCATCGGTCGTGGGGACGGTCCTCGCCGCGCCGCTCGCGCTGATGACGGGGCAGTGGATATCTCCCTTGCCGCCCTGGGGCGCACCCGACGCCGCCATTCTCGGGTCCTCGACCGCGCATGCGCTGGCTTACGCGGGATACGTCTGGATGGTGGGCCGCGCCGGCGCCGTCTTCGCCGCGCAGGTGAGCTACCTCGTCACCGCCTTCGGCATCCTGTGGGCATGGCTTCTCCTGGGCGAGACCTACTCGGGCTGGGTCTGGGCGGCCGTCGCGCTCATGTTCGCGGGGCTTTTCCTCGTCCAGCCCCGCCGGGCAGAGCCCGCCGGCGCCCCGGCCTGACGCCCACGCGCCGCTTGCGGTCTGCGGGGGCCTCCGTCAATGATGGCCGCCGGGCCGTGGCAGAGCCCGGGACGCCCAAGGAACGTCGATGCTCGAACTCGACCTGTCGCAGACTGGGGAAGGCTTGCTCGCGCTGGCGCTTCTGGCGGGGATGTTCGTGCTCTTCCTGACCGAACGCTGGCCGACCGAGGTCGTTGCCATCGGCACCGTGGCCCTTCTCCTGATACTCGGGCTCCTTCCCTACGCCGATGCGCTCGCCGTCCTGTCGAACCCGGCGCCTTGGACGATCGTGGCGATGTTCATCGTGATGGGGGCGCTCGTGCGTACTGGCGCGCTCGACCTCCTCGTGAAGCGGGCCGAGGCCGGCGCCTCGGCCAGCCCCGCACGCTCCATCGTCACGCTTCTGGGGATCGTGGCACTTGCCTCGGCCTTCATGAACAACACGCCCATCGTGGTGATCATGATCCCCGTCTTCGTGCAAATCGCCCGGATCGCGGGGCGGGCGCCGTCGAAATACCTCATCCCCCTCAGCTATGCTGCCATCATGGGGGGGACGCTCACGCTGATCGGGACCTCGACGAACCTGCTTGTCGACGGCGTGGCGCGGACCCGCGGGATCGAGCCGTTCTCGATCTTCGAGATCACGCCCATCGGCCTCGTCGTGGTGGTCTGGGGCGCGCTCTACTTCTTCCTCGTCGGCCGGCACCTCCTGCCCGACCGCAGTTCGATGGCGGCGATGCTGGGCAGCGGACGCAGCCGGCAGAAGTTCTTCACCGAGGTCGCCGTGCCGGAGGAGTCCTCGCTCATCGGGCGGAACGTGAACGAGGTGGAGATCTTCCAGCGAGAGGGCGTACGGTTGATCGACGTGCTCAGGGGCGACGCCTCGCTCAGGCGCGACCTGTCGGACGTGGAGCTACAGCAGGGTGACCGGATAGTCCTCAGGACCGACATGGCCGAGGTCCTTGGGCTGCAGCAGTCCAAGGAACTCAGGACGGTCGACAAGCTCAGCCAGGTGCGCACAACGACGGTCGAGGTCCTCATCACGCCGGGCTGCCGGATGGTGGGCCGCAGCCTCGGCAACCTGCGCCTGCGCCGCCGCTACGGGGTCTATCCGCTCGCCGCGCACAGACGGAACCAGAACATTGGGCGGCAGCTCGACGATCTCGTGGTGCGCGTGGGCGACACGCTGCTTCTCGAGGGCGCGCCCGCCGACATCGAGCGGCTGGCGGCCGACATGGAGCTTGTCGACGTCACCGCACCCTCCGAACGCGCCTACCGGCGCGGCAAGTCACCCATCGCCGTGGCCGCGATGGCGGGCATCGTCGTTCTCGCCGGACTGAACGTCGCCCCGATCCTTGCGCTGGCCGTCGTCGCGGTGGCCGTGGTGCTGCTGACGGGCTGCATCGACGCGGAGGAAGCGTTCTCCTTCGTCGAGGGCCGCCTGCTCGCGCTGATCTTCGCCATGCTCGCCGTTGGTGCCGCGCTCGAGCACACGGGCGCCGTGACGCTGATCGTGGGGACGCTCGCGCCCGCCCTCGAGACGATGCCGCCCGTCGTCCTGATCTGGGCGGTCTACTTCATCACCACGATCCTGACCGAACTCGTCTCCAACAACGCCATCGCGGTGATCATGGCACCCATCGCCATCGCGCTCGCCGAGACGGCGGGGGTCGATCCGCGCCCGCTTCTCGTCGCCGTGATGATCGCGGCCTCGGCCTGCTTCGCCACGCCCATCGGCTACCAGACCAACATGCTTGTCTACGGCCCCGGCGGATACCGCTTCACCGACTTCGTGCGAGTGGGCCTGCCGCTCAACATTTCGCTCGGGATCGTGGTGTGCCTCACGATCCCGCTTATCTGGGACCTGTGAGGGTCGACAGCAGGAGAGCCGCCATTCAGTCCAACGCTCCGCTCAGCCCGCGCCGGCCAAGCTGAACTAAACGCCATGGCAACCGCTGGCACTCGGGTCGGACCGGTTGCAGGCGGGCGCATTTCCGGTGGGAACGCGGCACCGCGCGGGTCCGGAGTGGCGGCCTTTTGCCCGGCAGACCTTTGCGCCGCGCCGTCGCGCAGCCCATTGCCGAAGCCCCGCGCCATGCTCTAATGAGCGCCCGAGCAGGACATCACACGTTTGAGGATCCCATGGCCGGCCATTCGAAATGGGCGAACATCCAGCACCGCAAGGGGCGGCAGGATGCGGCGCGCTCCAAGCTGTTCTCCAAGCTCTCCAAGGAGATCACCGTCGCCGCGAAGATGGGCGACCCCGACCCCGACAAGAATCCCCGCCTGCGCCTCGCCGTGAAGGAGGCGAAGTCGAACTCGGTCCCCAAGGACGTGATCGAACGCGCGATCAAGAAGGCGATCGGCGGCGAGGGCGAGAACTACGAGGAGATCCGCTACGAGGGCTACGGGCCGAACGGCGTGGCGATCATCGTCGAGGCGATGACGGACAACCGCAACCGGACCGCCTCGACGGTGCGCTCGACCTTCGGCAAGCACGGGGGCAACCTTGGCGAGACGGGTTCGGTCGCCTTCATGTTCGAGCGCAAGGGGCAGGTGATCTACCCGGCCGATGCAGGCGATGCGGAGGCAGTCCTGATGGCAGCGATCGAGGCGGGCGCGGAGGACGTGGAGAGCTCGGATGAGGGGCATCTCGTCTGGTGTGCGGACACCGATCTGAACGAGGTCTCGACCGCGCTCGAGGCGGCGCTCGGCGAAAGCGAGACGACGAAGCTCGTCTGGCGCCCCACGACCACGACGGAACTGGGTCTCGAGGATGCCGAGAAGCTGATGAAGCTGATCGAGGCGCTGGAGGACGACGACGACGTCCAGACCGTGACCTCGAACTTCGAGATCTCCGACGAGGTCATGGCGCAGCTTTCGGCTTGAGATCAGAGCCCGCTGCGCCGTCGTTCCGGGGAAGCCCCGCCCCGGGGCGGGGCTCGCCTCCGGCGGCCGTATTTCCGACAAGAAGAAGGGTGCGGACGGACCTGCGCGCCCGCCGGTCTTGCCGGGGCGCCTGGCGGCTCGCGTTCCAAGGCTCGAGACCTGCATGACCGTCGCATTCTTCGCCGGCTTCGCCCTGTCGCTGTCGCTGATCCTGGCCATCGGGGCGCAGAACGCCTGTGTCCTGCGGCAGGGTCTGCAAGGGCGCCA
>CAZUVG010000106.1:0-8275 GCA_964623765.1 uncultured Roseicyclus sp. | reverse complement strand
GTTACCTTTGAGTAGCAGTTTTGCATCCTGTTGGCAAATCCTCGGCGCTGCTGGCGGCGCGCAAATTCTGATCGCTGCGCGCAGCGATCAGACGGTCGTTGCATGCACCCAGGGAGATCCACGTTTCGCGCGCGAAACACGGGTCTCAGACGAGCGCGGGGCGACCTGATCAGGCCGCCTGGTTGCGTCTGCGATGGGCCATGTACCCGAGAGCTCCAACGCCGAGCAGCAGGAGCGGCAGCGCTGCGGGAACCGGGATTGCGACGGTTCCCCCGTAAACCGTCCAATGGGACAGGCCCGCGCCGACATCGCCATTGCCTTTCAGCAACGAGTCGGTGTCCCAGTTCCCGCTCGACACGGTCGTATCCATCAGGAAGGCCGAGAAGCTCCGGCCGCCCTTGAGGACGAACATCACGGGGTCGTTCCCGGCATAGCCGTCCACTTCCCAGCTGCTGTCCGTGACGTCCAAGCGTATGCCATTGCTTTCCTCGACGCCCGAGCCGGAATCGAGCTTCAGGATCTCGGTCCACTCCGGCACCCCGAAGAGGCCATCGAGGGTCTGGTTGCTGTCGTTGCCGTCGAAGATCCCCGCACAGGCTGTCGCACCGCCCACGCTGGCCACGTCGCAATCGGTCCCCGTGGAGGTAAGTGCCGCCTGCGCCCCGCCACCCCAGGCGACCAACAGGGCCACTGCCAGATACTTCAAGTTTGTCATGGTCAACATCCCACATTGCACAGGTTACACTGTCACCTCAAAGTCCCACTCCGGTGCAACCGCAACCCGCAAGATCACGCCAGAATCTGGCCATATTACCCGCCATGGGCGAGCGTGGCCCACCCTATTCCCGCCAAGGTGGCGACCCTCTCCAACATCATCCAGCGCGGCGCCGAGGCACCACCGATCAAGAACAGGCCGATTCGATGTTTCGCGCGCGAAACGCGTGTCAGTCGCGCTTGCCCGCCCGGGCCTTCACGTAGCCCAGGAAGGCGGCGCGGGGGCTTTTCAGGGTTGGGCGGCCCGACGAGACCCAGTAGGCACGCCAGTCGGCTTCGAGGGCGTAGACATCCGCCCCGGGCGCAAGCGCCCGCGCCTCGTCGAGAACATCAGGCTCCAGAAGTGCGCCCTCGGAGCGCGGCGCCCGGCGCGGCGTGACGCGGATCATGTCGCCGGTCTCTTCGGCAAGGCGGTAGTCTGGCAGGTGGTCAGCCGCGATGATCTCGCGCAGCATCGCCCGGAAGACCCGGCGCGGCGAGGCGGAACCGGACTTCTTCAGGAGCGTCTCGACCGACACCTTCCAGGAGGACTGCCGGCCACAATGCTTGCGCGCGATCTCGTAGAGGCGGCGTTCGAGGGGGCGGCGCAGCCGGAAGTAATCGCGCGAGAGCGTGAGCACCGACTTCGACAGGACAGCGCGGTAGAGCCATTCCGACAAGGTGACGGCGACCGACACCATCCGGCCACCGCGCGTCCGGCGCACGATCTCCCAGCTCTCGATCAGGCCGAAGCCGCTCGTGATCTCGACCGGATCCTCCTTTGGACCCGTCGCGATGTTGGTCATGATGCGCGTGCCTGCGAGACGCTCGAACGCCTCCCGCAGCCGCCGGTAGGCATCCCCGGACGTCTCGCGATTGGTCGAGACGAGCAGGTCGTGCGCTCGAAGCTGCAAGGTGCGCGAGGTCGGCCGCCCGGCGTTGAGTGCGGCCACGAGCTGGCTCACGCAGTAGATGAGGATGTCCTTGTCATGGATCGTCGCCAGCCCCTTCACCGACGGCGTGACCGTGATCTCCACGTCGTTGTGCGCGTAGTGAAGGATCCGGCGATCCGGGCGCGTGGCCAGGGTGAAGACGGGGTGCTCCATGGTGGCCAGGTCGTCCTTCGGCACCCAGTCGAAGAGATCACAGAGGAAGAAATCCATCTGCGGATGCCTGTCCGGCAGAAGGCCGCCGCCCCCGCCTGACACCGCCCCGGCACCTGCCATCTGCTGCCCGATCTTATCGTGGTTTCAGTGACGCCCACCGTAGGGTTATCCACAGCCTCCGTCCAGAACACCGTCGGGGGTTCGGAGTCGGTCTTTCGGGGGTGCAGAGTCGGACGATCGGGGGTTCAGAGTCACCATCGGGCACCAGACAGCCCTAAAGCCGTTCTCATTCAATGGCTTGGACGATCTGAGAAAACACGTAACTTATACTTTAACAGAATTTAACACCGTTGCTTGATCGGGCTGGACCGCGTCTCATCCTCCTCCCGACGAAGACACCCCTGGTGACCGGGTTGATTTTGCTTAGGAAAATAGTGGGGCGAACTCTTCGCTTTGCATGTGGCGCCTTTTGGGGTACACTTCGAAAAACGCGATACATCAGCTGGCGTGAACACCTGCCAGCCTTCGAATCAAAACGCGTGCAGAGAGAGGCGAGCAGCTGATGCCGAGGAAGGAAGGGGTGAAGACACCCCCGTCCAGGACTCCCAAGTCGGGAGCCAAGACCGCGCATGCCGTGTCGAACGACACGGCATTGCCTCCCTACATGAGGGTCGACGTCGGGGAGGCGGAAGCGAACCTTGAGGGACCCGTCACGACGTCAGACTTCGCCCGGCTGGCAGAAGACTGCGCCGCTGGCCGGACAGACCTTATGGCGCGCGGCATGGATCCAGAGGGCACCAAGCGGCTGCGCCGGTTCTCGACATGGGAGATCACGCGTTACCTCATCCCGGTCGCGCAGGCGCATTTTCGGCGTGTGCTGCGCGCCAATCCCAACCTGCCCCAGGGCGAGAGCGAGACGGAAGGCGGCGCCAAGTGGTTCACGCTCGAGGAGGTGCTGGAGTTGCGCCGCTTCTTCGCCGCGGAGGGCTCGAAAGCGAAGGGCTACCTGCCGTATCGACCCAAGGGGTTGCCGGCGAAGATCGTCGGGGTCGCGAACTTCAAGGGCGGGGTCGGCAAGACCTCGACGGCCGCTCATCTCGCGATGTCGGCAGCGCTCGATGGCTACAGGGTGCTCGCGATCGACCTCGACAGCCAGGGATCCCTCACCTCGATCTTCGGAGGGCGTGTCGAGGATGAATGGGGGACCGTCTTTCCCCTGATCGCCCGGCACTATGCCCGGCATCTTCAGACCCAGAACCACGAGCGGATGGCGCGAGGCGAGCAGCCGGTGCCGCTCGACGACACCCTTGCCCACGCGCTGAAGATGAAGGCGAGCGACGTGATCCGGCCGACCCACTGGCCGAACATCGATCTGGTCGGAGCGCAGCTGAACCTCTACTGGGCCGAGTTCCAGATCCCCGTCTGGAGGATGAAGTCGGGCACCTGGAAGATGTGGGAGTCGCTCGCCGAGGTGCTCGAGGCCGATGGCGTCCTGGACGCCTACGACATCATCTTCGTCGATACCCCGCCCGCCCTAGGATACCTCACGATCAACGGCCTGACAGCGGCGGACATCCTGCTCGTCACCTTGGGCGCATCGTTCCTCGAGTTCGACTCCACGGGGCGCTTCTTCGACATGCTGCATGCGACCTTCGCCTCGATCGAGGAGAGTGAGAACCTCGCGGCGCGGGCGCTCGGGCGCCCCGAAATGGCCTTCGAGTGGGACGCGGTGCAGGCGATCATCACGCGCTACGATGGCGCCCAGCAGGCCGAGATGGCGGCCTTGATGCAGGCCTATCTCGGACGGCGCCTGGCCCCCCATCGGCAAGACTACACCGCACTCGTCGGCCAGGCCGGCGAACAGGTGGCTGGCATCTACGAGGCCGACTACCGCGACTTCAACCGCGAGACCTATGTGCGCGGCCGCGAGACCTTCGATGCGACCTATGCCGATTTCAAACGGCTGCTGATCGGGGCATGGCGCCGCGACGAGCGTGCCGCTTCGGGCGACGAGGATGCGGACTCCATCGCGCCGGAGCGCGCGGAGGCATGACGCTCATGCACTCTGGGATCAGGCGACAGCGTCTCGCTGCGAACACACGACCACGCTGCGAAGGAGGGGGGGCATGGCCAGGAAAAGACTGAGTCCCGTGCCGACGCCGGTGCGCCAAGCACCGGGCGTGCCGGAGGCGACCGCCACCGCTACGCCGGAGGTCATGCCAGCGCTCCAGACACGCGCACCTATTGCAGCCGTCTCAGGCAACGCCGCTGCGGAAGCTGCCCTTGCCGAAGTGACGCGCGAGATGGCCGAGGCGCGGGCCCAGGGCCGATTTGTCGAGGTGCTGCCGCTTGACGCCGTCGAGGTGGATCATTTCGTGCGCGATCGCCTGGCGCCGTCCGGCACGCCGGTTGACGAGGACATGGTCGCCCTGTGCGAGAGCATTCGGGCCCGCGGCCAGCAGATGCCCATCGAGGTCGTCGATATCGGCCAGGGCCGCTACGGGCTCATCTCCGGATGGCGACGCCTGCGCGCGCTGCGGTTTCTTCATGACGAGACGGGCGAGTTCGGCACGATCCTCGCGGTACTGCGCGCGCCGGCTGACGCGGCCGATGCGTATGTCGCGATGGTCGAGGAGAACGAGCTTCGGGTCGGACTGTCCTACTTCGAGCGCGCCCGCATCGTGCTGAAGGCGGTCGAGCAGGGCGTCTACCCAGACAGCCGCGCCGCTCTCAGAGGACTCTTCTCGACGGCAAGCCGGGCGAAGCGGTCGAAGATCGGCGCCTTCATCCCGATCGTGTCAAAACTTGGCGACGCGCTCACCTTCCCCGCCGCATTACCTGAACGGCTTGGGCTCGCGCTCGCGAAGCGGATGGATGTCGATCCTGGTTTCGCAGCGCACGCATTCGCCCGCCTTCACGAGGCGCAGCCGGCATCGCCGCGCGAGGAGCACAAGCTGCTCACCGAGACACTTTCCGCCACGAATGAGGGCGAGGGCCCAGGGGACGCACGCCACCCGGAAAGAACCGAGACGGCGTTCGAGGGACTGTCGATGCGCATGCTGGCCAAGTCGGGAGAGGTCGTTCTCAAGGGGGCAGGCGTGACGCCCGAGTTCCAGCGCGCACTGGCCGCCTGGTTGGGCGAACGCGCGTAAGCGTTTCGCGCGCGAAACATCTCTCTCCGAGCGAGGCGTGCCGCCGGCGGCATCATGCACCAGCGCCGTTGCATCAGTCCCGACACCCACAAGGGCCGGTGTAGCCGCGCGACCCTTTGATGCCTTCCAATGGTTGTCTTCCTGCCATCGCCTTCGCATACCCCGGCAGCAAGGCCCAAAGGGCAGGAACGCTGACCCGACGGAGGCAGGATTGACCGACCACACATCGCGCCGGGTTCTCATCCTCGTGCAGAACCTGCCGGTTCCGCTCGATCGCCGGGTTTGGCTCGAGGCGACGACGCTCACGGCGGCGGGCTACACGGTCTCTGTCATCTGCCCGACCGGAAAGGGCTGGGACGCGCCCTACGAGGAACTCGAGGGCGTTCATATCTATCGCTACCCGGCGCCGCCGGAGGCGCATTCGGGCGCCCTCGCCTATGGCCGCGAGTGGGGCGCTGCCCTCTGGCACATGACGCGGCTTGCCCGGCGCGTGCGTCGCGAGCGCGGCTTCGATGTCATCCAGGGCTGCAACCCGCCTGATCTTCTCTTTCTCGTAGCACTTCCCTACCGCCTGGCTGGCGTGCGCTACCTCTTCGATCACCATGACGTCTCGCCCGAGCTCTTCGAGGCGAAGTTCGGCAAGCGTGGGCTGCTCTGGCGCGCCATGCGTCTCTTCGAGCGACTGAGTTTCGCGGCGGCGAGCGTGTCGATCGCCACGAACGAAAGTTTCCGCAAGATCGCCCTCTCCCGGGGCCGGATGCATCCCGACGACGTCTTCGTTGTCCGGTCCGCACCGAAACTCGACGGCTTCGATCCATCACCCGAGGCGCGAGAGGGCGAAGATGGCCTCCTGCGCATTGGCTACGTGGGCGTGATCGGACAGCAGGAGGGCATGGATCTGCTTGTCGCGGCGGCTGACCATTTGATCCGTCAGCTTGACCAGACGAACGTTCACTTCGAGATCGTGGGGTTTGGCCCGCACCTTCAGGCCGTCAAGACCGACGTCACCGTCCGTGGACTGGACCAGCATTTCACCTTCCATGGCGCGCTCTACGGCGCTGACATGATCGCCGTGCTCAACCGATGCTCGATCGGTGTCGCGCCTGATCCGAAGAACGCCATGAACGACATCTCCACGATGAACAAGATCATGGAATACATGACGCTGGAGCTTCCTTCGGTGCAGTTCGATCTGACCGAGGGGCGCGCGTCTGCGGGAGAGGCGTCACTCTACGCCACGCCGAACGAGCCAAGGGACTTTGCGGAGAAGCTCGCCACTCTCCTGCGGGATGCTGGGCTCCGCGAAAGCATGGGCCGCAACGGACGGGCGCGCGTGCTCGACAAGTTGTCCTGGGAGCATTCGAGCGAGCATCTTCTGGACGCCTACGAGCGGGTCTTCTCGAAGGGCCGGCGCGCCTCGAACGACGCCCGACCCTTCAAAGCTCATCCCGGCGAATAGTAGTCCTCGGTTGCCCGTCTACTCGGGAATGAAGCGCGGGAGCCGTGGGAGGACTTCCTCCATCAGGCGTTGCAGGCGCGCATCCGCCTCTTCTTCTGTCTCGTCCTCACGTATCGGTGTCACGAACCGCACGAGCGCACCATCCGTCCGGCCGCGTGTCAGGCTGTCGGACACCACGGTGATCTTGGCGGCGAAGTCATTCGTCATGCGCCGGCCGCGTTGCTCGAACCAGTAGTAGACCAGCTGCTTCGACAGCCCCTTCTGGATGACGGCTCGGTTGACCTCGAAGGTGCCGTAGATGGTCTCGGGCATCGACACCGTGTAGGGATCGAGGGAGAAGATCTCCCATCCCCCCACCGGCAGACACACCTCGGGCGAGTGCAGGCCTTGGCCTTCGGTCTGCTTCGAGTACCAGGCGGAGAAGAAGTTGACGACGCTGGCTTCGCCCGGAGCGGCATAGGTGATGTCGATATAGTCATCCGCTGCAAGGACACGCTCGACCTCAGAGTCTAACCGTTGGGGGGCACCAGACCAGGCCTCGAGGTTTCGCGGGAAGAGCACGAAGGTGTCCCGTTCGGGCGAGACGCGTTCGGGGGTCGGGGCGAATACGAACGTGACCGTGAGCACGAGCGAGGCAAACGTCACCCCGATCAAGGCAGGGCTGGCGCCCGTGCGCTTGATCCGAGCAAGCTGCGCTCCAAAGCCGTCCGTGTCGAGATCGATTGTCTCGACAAACGTAAGGGGGTTCGGAGTCAGTCGCTGCAGCCCCCAGGCCATGAGGGCAAGGATGGCGATGCAGGCGCCGAAGATCACCCAGCCCTCAAAGAAGTGGAGGAAGCCTTCGGCGTGCTCGATGCCGCGATAGTGCACCAGGATGCCGATCCACCCGATGCGAAACGAGTTCATGAGGACGGTGAGCGGCGCCGCTGCGAGCAGCAGCACGGCCTTGTGCCACAAGGGTCCGCGATAGAGGATCGCAAACAGATAGGAGAACGAGAGGATGGGGAACAGGTAGCGGAGTCCTGAACACGCCTCTGCCACCTGCAACTTGTACTTGCCGAGGTCGATGACGTTGCCGTCGAGGTAGACGGGGATCTGCATCAGGTCGATCAGCCACACGCCGATCTGCGACGATACGAGCTGCAGGAAAATGGTGAGCTGCCAGTAGAGGAACTGGGGTAGCGGCAGCATGAAAACGAGGTGGATGACGGGGAGCCAGTGGTGGCGACCGCGATGCCAGCCCATGAGCGTCATCATCACGCCGCCCACCCACAGGATCATCGCGTAGGTGACGATGTCCGGGATGCGGACGAGATTGCCGAAGAGAGCGATCGCGAGAGAGAGCAGGATGATCGCGACGCCGGGCCATCGGACCATTGGCCAGGCTGAGGGCGCCTGCGGGCCGTTGCGCAGCTCGCGCAGGAAGAGGTAGGCCGAGATCACCGGGATCAGCCAGCCATGGCTGTACTCAGGTGTAACCCAGGCCTCGAAGAGCGACACGTACCCGATCCAGAAGATCGGGACGGACCCTGCAACCAGCAGAGCAAGCCAGAACAGGCCCGACAACGTCTCTCCGCGTGCCGGCGTCGCGACGCTCGTGCCCATGTCACTCGTAGACGTCATACCTCATCCCCAGGTCACTCTTCGTTCTGATCGCCAGAGTAACGACTGGGGAAAGCCGGCGCGACCTCGGAGTGCATCAGCAGGTCATGTTCCCCAAGGAGTGTAGCACCCGGCAGTGTGCTTCCTACGTGTCCCGTCTCGGATGATCACATAGACCCTCGCCGTCGGGCGCTTTTCGTGAC
>CAZUVG010000105.1:0-8418 GCA_964623765.1 uncultured Roseicyclus sp. | reverse complement strand
GCTTCAACACGGCGATGACGGGCTACCAGGAGATCATGACCGACCCGTCCTACGCGGGCCAGGTCGTGACCTTCACCTTTCCGCACATCGGCAACGTCGGCGTCACGCCGGAGGACGACGAGACCGCGGAACCGGTGGCGGAGGGCATGGTCGTGAAATGGGACCCGACGGAGCCCTCGAACTGGCGTGCCAAGGGCGACCTCGTGGGCTGGCTCGAGCGGACGGGCCGCATCGGGATCGGCGGCATCGACACCCGGCGCCTCACCCGCGCGATCCGCCAGCAGGGCGCGCCCCACGTGGCGCTGGCACATGACCCCGACGGCAACTTCGACCTGGAGGCGCTGGTCGCCGCCGCCCGTGGCTTCCGGGGCCTCGTCGGCCTCGACCTCGCGCGCGGGGTGAGCTGCGCCCAGTCCTACCGCTGGGACGAGATGCGCTGGGCCTGGCCCGAGGGCTTCACGCGCCGCGACCCGGCGATTCCCGCGCCGAAGGTGGTCGCGGTGGACTACGGCGCCAAGCGCAACATCCTGCGTTGCCTCGCGAGTGCCGGCTGCGACGTGACGGTGATGCCCGCTTCCACGACGGCGGAGGAAATCCTAGCACAGTCGCCCGACGGCGTGTTCCTGTCGAACGGCCCGGGCGATCCGGCAGCGACCGGCGAATACGCCGTGCCCGCGATCCGCGGCATCCTCGACGCCGATCTGCCCGTCTTCGGTATCTGCCTCGGTCACCAGATGCTGGCGCTGGCGCTGGGGGCGCGGACCGTCAAGATGAACCACGGCCATCACGGCGCGAACCATCCGGTGAAGGACCTCGAGACCGGCAAGGTCGAGATCACCTCGATGAACCACGGCTTCACCGTGGACAGCCAGACCCTGCCCGAGGGCGTGCGCGAGACCCACGTAAGCCTTTTCGACGGGTCCAATTGCGGGATCCGGATGGGGGACCGCCCTGTCTTCTCGGTGCAGTATCACCCCGAGGCGAGCCCCGGGCCGCAGGACAGCTTCTACCTGTTCGAACGCTTTGCCGATGCGATGAGGTCCCGGGCGAACGCACGGGGCTGATCGCAAAGGGTCGCCGCGGCCTGGTTAACCCAACGTTAAAGACTTGCGTCCACCATGCCCCGGACACGCTTGGGTTGTGGCAAATGATGAACGGTGAGCCAACGGACGGGCCGGACGCGGCTTCAGGGGCCGGCCTCCTGCATCTCTCGGCCGGCGGCACGGACGCCGGCGACGTGCCCGTCGGCCGCCCTGCGGCGGCGCGGGCGCGCCGCCGGCTGCAGGTCCGGGTGCGGCGCGCGCCGGCAGAGCCGCCTGCTGGCCCCGATGCCGACCGACGGCTGGTGCAGGTCCTCGTCGCCCGCGGCTGGATCCAGCCCGCCGAGGCGAAGGCCGCCGAAACCGCCGCCGGCCCCGACCTGCCCCTCGGCCGCATCCTGCTCGCCCGTGGCCAGGTCGGCGAGGAGGAACTTCTATCCGCGCTCTGCGAAGTCCACCGCACGGGCCGCGCCGACCTTTCCGGGCAGCCGCCGGACGCGGGGCTCGCCCGGCTCCTGCCCCGAGACGTCGCGCTCGCAGCGGAGGCCGTGCCCTGGCGCGACGCGGGCGGCGGCGTGGTGGTTGCCTCGGCGCGGCCAGACCTCATGGAGACGGTCGCCGCGGCGCTGCCCGAGGGCATGCGCGCCATCCTGGCGCTCGCCACACGCGAGGAAATCGTCGCCGCGCAGACGCGACTCTGGGGCGCCGACCTTGCGCGGGAAGCCGAGACGCGAACGCCCGAACACCTGTCGTGCCGCACCTGGCGGCCGCGTCTCGTCCTTCGCGTGGCGCTCATCGCGGCGATTGCCGTAGCGCTCGTGGAATTCGCTTTTCCTGCACAGGTTGCCGTGGCCGTCTTCGCCGTTGCCGGCGCCGCCTTCCTCGCCAACATCGCGCTGAAACTGTCGGCCTTCACGGCCATGCTGCTCGCCCCGCGCGAGCCCCCCGCGCGCCTGAACCCGCCCGACATCGCGCCGCACCTCCTCCGCCCGCCGACGGTGACGATCCTCGTGCCCCTCTACCGCGAGGCCGAGATCGCCCACAGCCTCGTCGCCCATCTGGCACGCATTCGTTACGCGCCCGAGCGGCTGGACGTCCTGCTGCTCATGGAAGAGGACGACGGCGTCACGGCAGAGGCCGTGGCCCGAACGCCCCTGCCGCCCTGGATGCGCGTGCTGACGGTGCCGCGCGGGCATCCGCGCACCAAGCCGCGGGCGCTCAACTACGCCCTGCCCTTCGCCCGCGGCGAGATCGTCGGCATCTACGATGCCGAGGATCATCCCGACCCCAACCAGATCGCCCAGGTCGTCCGCCGCTTCGACGAGATTGGGCCGGAGGTCGCCTGCCTGCAGGGGCGACTCGACTACTACAACGCGAACCACAACCTGATGTCGCGGCTCTTCACGATCGAGTACGCCTCGTGGTTCCGCGTCCTCCTGCCCGGCGTCGCGCGGATGGGCCTCGTGGTGCCGCTCGGGGGAACGACACTGTTCATCCGGCGCACGGCACTGGAGGAGGTCGGTGGCTGGGACGCGCACAACGTGACGGAGGATGCGGAACTGGGCCTCCGGCTCGTACGGGCGGGCTACCGGACGGAGCTGGTCGCCACCACCACTTTCGAGGAGGCGAACGCCGCCGTATTGCCTTGGATACGGCAGCGGTCACGCTGGCTGAAGGGCTATCTCATCACCTGGGCGACGGCGATGCGGGACCCGCGCGCGCTCTGGCGCGACCTCGGGACGTGGCGGTTTGTCGGGCTGCAGGCGCAGATGCTCGCCGCCGTACTGGGCTTCTTCCTCGCGCCCCTTCTCTGGAGCCTCGTTCTCCTGCCCTTCGGCGTGCCACATCCGCTGGGCGACGTGCTGCCGCCTTCCGTCGCGCTCTGGATCGGCGTCTTCATGATGCTGACATTCGTCATGTCGGTAGCCGTCTCCGTCCACGCCTGCGCCGCGCCGCACCTGCGCCACCTGCGCAAGTACGCGCCGCTGGTGGAGTTCTACTACACGCTCGGCACTCTCGCGGCATGGATCGGCGCGCTGGAACTGATGGCGCGGCCGTTCTTCTGGGCCAAGACGCGTCACGGCGTCTACGGACGACGCGAGGTGACGGAAGAAACGGACTAGGGCCGGCCTCAGGCGCGCTGCGCCTCCTCTTTCAAACGCACGACGAAGGCGATGGACAGATGCTCCTTCAGCGCTGCCGCGGCGCGATCGCCGTCTCGATCGGCGATGGCATCGACGATGGCCCCGTGCTCCGCCAGCGCCCGCTCGCCCCGGCCCGCCGCCGCCAGCGAAGTCCGCGCCATCAGCGCCATGGAACGATAGACGAGGTCGAGTTGCTGCACGAGGAAGCGGTTGTGGCTGGCCAGGTGAATCTGGTGGTGGAACCGCCGGTTCGCCCGCGCCAGCGCCTCGGGGTCGCCGAGGAGCGCGTGATCGGCCTCCACCATGTCCCGCAGGACCTGGATCTCCTCCTCCGCGGCGTGCTGGGCGGCGAGTTTCGCCGCCAGCCCCTCCAGTTCCTGCCGGACGGCGTAAAGCTCGGCCATCTGCGCATGGTCGAGGGAGGCCACGATCAGCGACCGGCCGTCGCGGGTGAGCAGGCTCTGCGTCTCCAGCCGCTGGAGCGCCTCGCGGATCGGCGTGCGGCTGACGCCGAAGCGCTCGGCCAGTTCGCTCTCCACCAGCCGGTCACCGGGGCGGTAGATGCCCTGGTCGATCGCGTCGAGGATCATGTCGTAGGCGTCGCGGCTCGGCAGGGGTTTCAGGGTCATCGGGGTCTTTCCTTTTATCCCGCAACGCTATGGAGCGGCCATTGCCTTGTCCAGACTGGACAACGAGAGGGCCGATGGCCTACGCCGGACGCATGCCCGCCGAACGCTTCGCCCATGTCGAGACCTGGGTCTTCGACCTCGACAACACGCTCTATCCGCCCGCGATGGCGCTGTTCGACCAGGTCAACGCGCGGATCACCTCGGTCGTCATGCGCGTGACAGGCGCAGACGAGGCCGAGGCCGACCGGCTGCGCCACGAATGGTGGCGCGATCACGGCACGACGCTGGCAGGGCTCATGCTCCACCACGGGCTGCAGCCCGAGGCCTATCTGGAGGAGGTACACGAGATCGACTTCACCGTGCTCGCCCCCGACGAGGGGCTCGCGGGACGGATCGGGGCGCTTCCCGGCCGCCGCATCGTCTATACCAACGGCAGCGCGCCCTACGCGGCGCGAGTTCTGGAGGCGCGCGGGCTCACCGGCCTCTTCGACGCGGTCTACGGGGTGGAGCACGCAGGTTACCGGCCCAAGCCCCTGCGCGAGGCCTTCGACATGGTCTTCGGCGCCGACGGGCTGGACCCCCTGCGCGCCGCGATGTTCGAGGACGACCCGCGCAACCTCGCCGCCCCCCACGCGATGGGGATGCGCACCGTCCATGTCGCGCCGGTGGCGGAGCCGGCCGAGCACATCCATCACCACACCGACGATCTCGCGGCTTTCCTCGGGCTCCTCCGTCCCTGAGGGCATGGACAGAGTGCCGCGTCGAACCGCCCCCTGCCCCGCCCTATCCTGTCCTCCATGACCGACGTGCAGGACATAGACATCTTCGTCTCGGGCGGCGGCGTGGCCGGCCTCGCGGCTACGATCGCCTTCGCTCAGGCGGGCTTTCGCACGCTCTGCGCCGACCCCGCCCCGCCCGTGACCGAGCGCGATGCCGAGGGTGCGGACCTGCGGACGACCGCCTTCCTGCAGCCCTCGCAGGAGTTCCTCGAGCGGATCGGCGTCTGGGACCGCCTCGCGCCGCATGCCATGCCCCTTCAGGTCATGCGAATCGTCGATGCAGGCGGCGAGGTGGCCGAGCCCCGTGTCGCCCACGACTTCGACGCTGCCGACATCTCGGAAAAGCCCTTTGGCTGGAACCTTCCCAACTGGCTCCTGCGGCGTGAGATGGTGGCCGAGATCGCGACCCTGCCCGCGGCGGAGTTCCGGCCCGGCACCGGAACCGCGCATGTGCTTGCGCGCGCGAACGAGGCCCGCGTGACGCTGACCGACGGCACGCGCCTGCGGGCGAAGCTTGTCGTCGCGGCCGACGGGCGCAACTCCCCCGTGCGCGAGGCCGCGGGCATCGGCGTCCGGACGCTGCGCTATGGCCAGAAGGCGCTGGCCTTCGCGGTCACTCACCCGATCCCGCACGAGAACGTGTCGACGGAGGTCCACCGCTCGGGCGGGCCGTTCACCCTCGTCCCGCTTCCCGACTGGACCGGCGAGGACGGGATCGCGCGCCCCTCCTCCGCCATCGTCTGGATGGAACGTGGGCAGGAAGTGCGTCGGTTGTTGTCGCTCGACATCCCCGCCTTCGAGGCCGAAATGACGGAACGCTCCGCCCATCTCTTCGGACCCCTCAAGCTCGTCTCGCGGCGCAACGTGTGGCCCATCGTCAGCCAGGTAGCCGACCGGATGGAGACCGGGCGCATCGCGCTCGTCGCCGAGGCGGCGCATGTCCTGCCACCCATTGGCGCGCAGGGACTGAACATGAGCCTTGCCGACATCCGCACGCTTCTCGACCTCGCCGAGCCGCACAGCGACGACCCGGGTGCGCGCCAGCTCCTGCGGCGCTACGCGCGCGCCCGGCACGCGGAGGTGACGGCCCGCGTGATGGGCGTGGATGCGCTGAACCGTGCCTCGATGGTGGGCGGGCAGCAACTGCGGGACATGCGCATGCGCGCGCTCGACGCGATATACCGGGTCCGTCCGGTGCGCCGGGTGCTGATGCAGGCGGGGCTCGGCGCGAGGGGCTGATCCGGCTCAGACGCTGCGGAGAAGCAGATCGGCCGTCCGCATCGCCGCGTCGGTCTCCTCGGTCCCGGTTCCGTCGGCCATGGCATAGTCCATCATCCGCTCGGCCATGCGCTCGGTGACGAAGGTCTTGGACAGCGCGGCCGCCGCCCCGGGTGGCCAGTCGCCGGGGAACAGCACGTCGCGGGGCCCGAGGCCCCAGACACGTGTCAGCGCCGCCGGAAGGTCGGGATCGCAGAGCGCCTGCCGCAGAAGGCCCGCGAACGGCCAGCCGCCGTGGATGAGCAGGTTAATCGTCTCGAACAGGTCCTGCGGCCAGTCGGCGTCCTGTATCGACCGGTCGAGGAGGAGCGCACCGAAGCGCACGACGAAAGCCGCCTCCTCGGGCGCCAGGGACTGCCCCCGACCCGGCGCGAAGAGCCTCAGCGCGGCGGCGAGGGACGCCGAGGTCCCGCCACCTGCGGCAAGCAGTTCGAGGATGCGCGGCAAGAGGAACCGGAAGACTCCCCCGTCGACACTCGAAAGGATATCGGACCCGCCGCGGTTTCCCACCGCCACGAAGGTCGCGCGGTCGCACCAGCGGATCACGTCCTCGGCCTGCCATTCACAGGCCGGTCGCAGGAAAAGGCGACGCATCCGCACCCGGTCCGAGCAGAGCGCACAGCCGCATCCCGGAACATGCCTGGGCGCAGGGCGCTCGAGAAGGCTGTATCCCGCCGCGACATGCCGATGGAACGGATCGGCGGCGGACACGTGCGCTGGCCCGTGCCAGCCTGAATGCCATTCGTCTCTCATGGAAAGCGTTTCACCAGACCATGTTGGCAGGTGTATGGCCAAATTCATCAACCTATGGGGCCGGGCCGCCTTTCTTCGGTCAAAAGTACGTTCGCCTCGACACTTCCCGCCCCCGGAAGCGTCATGATCCGCCGCCGGAGCACCCGTTCGAAATCGGGGATGTCGCGGGCGACGACCCGAAGGCGGTAATCGTAGAGGCCGAGGACGTGCTCCACCGTCTGCACCTCGGGGATGGCGATGACCGCGCGCTCGAAATCCTCGAGGCTGACACGCCCCTTGAGCCCGAGCTTCACGCCGAGAAAGACCGTGACGCCGAATCCCAGCTTTCCGAGGTCGAGTTCCAGCCTGCGCGGACCCAGCACGCCTGTCTCCGTCAGTCGCCGGACGCGCCGCCACGCGGCCGACTGGCTGAGCCCCACGCGCCGGCCGAGTTCGCTTGTCTTGAGGGTTGCATCGGCGGCGAGCGCCCGCAGGATGGCACGGTCGGCCTCGTCGAGATCGTGTGTCATATCGGCAGCGTCTGGCTGTTCTTGATCGAGGCGACGTGCATCAGCGCCTCGATGTCGGCGATGTGCGGCAGAGTGAGGATGTGGTCGCGGTAGACCTCCTGGTAATGCGCCATGGACCGCGCGATGACGGCAAGTCGGGTGTCGACCCGCCCGAGGAAGGTCTGGATCTCCGTCACCTCGGGGATGAGGCGCGCGGCTGCGGCGAACTCGTCGAAGGCACGCGGTTCGGCCTTGTCGAGCGTGATCCGTAGCGAGACCTGCACGCCGTAGCCGAGCGCCGCCCAGTCGATCTCCATCCGGTCCGCCCGGATCACACCCTGCGCCTTCAGCCGGTCCAGCCGGGCATAGGCGGTGGCGAGCGGCAGGCCGACGGCTTCGGCGAGCTCGGCCACGGGCAGTGCCGGGTCGTCCTGAAGCCTGCGAAGGATGCGGCGGTCGCGGTCGTCAAGCATTGATTTTCTGATTTATCATGTCTGAAGAATGTATTTCTAGCATTAAGCGACCAACTCCACAACGAGAGGGCGGATTTTCGGACCAAGCCGCGTCATCCTCCGCGCCGGACATTCCGCAAGAGGAGAGAGAGATGCGCGTCTACTACGATCGCGACTGCGACGTGAACCTGATCAAGGACAAGAAGGTGGCGATTCTCGGCTATGGAAGCCAGGGACATGCCCATGCGCTGAACCTGCGCGATTCCGGCGCCAAGAACGTCGTCGTGGCGCTTCGCGAGGGCTCGCCCAGCGCGGCCAAGGCCGAGGCCGAGGGCCTCAAGGTCATGGGCATCGCCGAGGCGGCCGCATGGTGCGACCTCATGATGTTCACCATGCCCGACGAGCTTCAGGCCGAGACCTACCGCAAACACGTCCACGACAACCTGCGCGAGGGCGCGGCCATCGCCTTCGCCCATGGCCTGAACGTCCACTTCGGCCTGATCGAGCCCAAGCCCGGCGTCGACGTCATCATGATGGCGCCCAAGGGCCCCGGCCACACGGTGCGTGGCGAATACGTGAAGGGAGGCGGCGTTCCCTGCCTCGTCGCCGTGCACAATGACGCCTCGGGCCGCGCGCTGGAGATCGGCCTGTCCTATTGCTCTGCCATCGGCGGCGGCCGCTCGGGCATCATCGAGACCGACTTCAAGGAGGAATGCGAGACAGACCTCTTCGGCGAACAGGCGGTGCTGTGCGGCGGCCTCGTCGAGCTCATCCGCATGGGCTTCGAGACGCTGGTCGAGGCTGGCTACGCGCCGGAGATGGCCTATTTCGAATGCCTGCACGAGGTGAAGCTGA
>CAZUVG010000104.1:0-8545 GCA_964623765.1 uncultured Roseicyclus sp. | reverse complement strand
CGAACATCCTCTCCGAGCTCGACGCGCTCACCGACGGGGCCGGCGAGGAGCCGGGGGAACCATTCGAGTTCGTTCCCACGGGCGTCACGGTCGCACCGCTCGATCTCGTGGGCGAGGAAGCTGGCCGAGAGGCGGGCGCACCGTCATCGGCCGAAGCGGGATCAGGCATCGCCGACGAACCGGCACAGTTTCGCATCGCTTTCGAGCCGCGCGGCGACCTCTACGACACGGGCAACGACACCCTCGCTCTCTTCCGCGCCCTCGGCCGCCTTGGCGATCTGCGGGTCGATATCGACATGTCCGGGCTCGTGCCGCTGAGCGAGTTCGACGCCGGCCAAACCGGGCTTCGCTGGGATCTCCTGCTCGACACGCAATCGCACGAGGACGAGATTCGCGGCGTGTTCGAGTTCGTCACGGATCTCGCCCGGGTCTCGACGGACCGGATCGATCGGCCTGCCGAGGCGATGCCCGCCCCGGGCGAAGGCCATCGGGGCCCAGCGCCCGCCCCGCAGGCCACCTTGCCTGACGCGCCGGGCGAAAGGGACGTGGACAACGAGGTCACTGCCGCAGCGGCGGATGCAATACCCACGCCGTCCGGCACGCAGCCGGACAAGCCCAGCGCGCCGAAGCCACGCGTCTCGGGCCAGGGCGAGGCAGGCCACGGTCCGGCAGCGCCCGCAACGGTCCGTGTCAATCTCGACCGCGTCGACCGGCTGATCAACCTGATCGGCGAACTGGTCATCATGGAAGCCATGCTCTCGCAGGCCGTCGAGAGCGCGGGACTCGACGCCAACAGCGACGTCTCGAACGGGCTCGACGGCATCAAGCAGCTGGCCTCGGGCATTCAGGAAAGCGTCATGGCGATCAGGGCGCAGCCGCTGAAGCCGGTCTTCCAGCGCATGCACCGCATCATCCGCGAAGCCTCCGACGCGACGGGCAAGCAGGTCCGGCTCGTCACGAACGGAGAGACGACGGAAGTGGACAAGACGGTGATCGAGCGGCTTGTCGATCCTCTCACGCACATGATCCGGAATTCCGTCGACCACGGGCTGGAGGACGCCGGCGCACGGATCGCGGCCGGCAAGCCGGAGGTCGGGACGATCACGCTTGCGGCCGCCCACCGCTCGGGTCGTGTCATCATCGAGGTCTCCGACGATGGCGGCGGCATCAACCGCGACAAGGTCCGCGCCGTGGCGGAGAGCAAGGGGTTGGTTCCCGCAGGCGCCGCGCTCACCCCTGCCGAGATCGACAACCTGCTCTTCACCCCCGGCTTCTCCTCCAAGGAGGAGGTTTCCGCCCTCTCGGGGCGCGGCGTGGGGCTCGACGTCGTTCGCCGGGAGATCCAGTCGCTGGGCGGCAGGGTCACCATCCAGTCGGTGGCGGGAGAGGGCACGACTTTCACGATCGCCCTGCCCCTGACGCTGGCGGTTCTCGAGGGCATGCTGGTGGAGTTCGGCGGCGAGATGATGGTCCTCCCACTGTCCACAATACTCGAGACCCTCCGACCCTCGAGCGCCACGATACACTCGATCGGGCGGACGGGCCGCGTCGTCGCCAATCGCGGTGAACTCATCCCGATCATCGACCTTGCCGAGGTCTTCGGTGTAGCGGAGCCGGACGGACCAGCCGAACGCGACGTGCTGTTGCTCGTAGAGTGCGAAGCGGGTCGCCGCGCGGCGCTTGCAGTCGACGTCATCCACGATCAGCGGCAGGTCGTCATCAAGAGCCTCGAGGAGAACTACGGCGCCATACCTGGCATCTCCGCGGCGACGATCCTCGGTGACGGTCGGATCGCATTGATCGTCGATCCCGAGGAAATCATCGCCTCTGCGGCGGCCGACCTTCCCTCAGCACCCCTTGCAGCGAACGAGTAGATCATGCTTCAGAACAGCGCGAACGATGCACCGGGCCGGCGCGACGTCGTCTCCTTCCGCGTGGCGGGCCAGGATTTCTGCATCGACATCGGCGTGGTACGCGAAATTCGCGGATGGACGCAGACGACCGTGCTGCCCCATTCGCAGGACTACGTGAAGGGCGTCGTCAATCTCCGCGGCTCCGTCGTGGCGGTTGTCGATCTGGCGGCGCGGCTGGGCTTCGGCCCTACCGAGCCCACGGCGCGCCACATCATCATCATCGTGATGATCGGCGACCAGACGATCGGCCTGCTGGCCGACGTCGTATCCGACATCCTGACGATCGACGACACGACGATGCGGCAGGTTCCCGACATCGCCTCGGAGGTTGCACGCGACTTCATCAGCAGCGTCGTGACGTTCGAGGACGGACGGATGCTGCGCAAGATCGACCTGTCGCGGGTCCTTCCGGAACTCGGCGCTGAACTGGCATGATGCTCGACCGCGACCCGCCACAGTCCGATGCGCGTCCCGTCGCCGTGCCCATGTCGGACGCGGACTTCGAGGCATTTGCGCGGGTCATTCACGCACATACCGGCATCGTCATCAACCCCAGCAAACGTTCGATGCTGGTCTCCCGCCTCTCGCGGCGCCTGAGGGCGCTTGGCCTGCATGATTTCAACGCCTACCGGAGATTGCTCGAAGCCCGGGAAGGGCAGGACGAACGGCGCGAACTGATCTCGGCGATCACGACCAATGTCACCAGCTTCTTCCGGGAGCCGGCCCATTTCGAGGCGCTGAACGATCTGGTGCCGGACCTGATGTCGAGGGCCAGACAGGGAGAGCGCGTCAGGATCTGGTCGGCGGGCTGCTCCTCAGGCGAAGAACCCTACAGCATCGCCATGACATTGCGCGAGGCATGGCCGGACATCGATGCCGCCGATGTCCGGATACTGGCCACGGACATTGATGCCGAGATGGTGCGCAAGGCACGACGCGGCGTCTACCAGCGGCCGCAGGCCGGGCAGCCCATGCCCCCCCTGCTGCAACGCCACGCCCACCCCGACGCCTCCGGAAGCTTCGCCATCAATCCCGCGCTGAAGCCGCTGCTGAGGTTCGAGGAACTCAACCTTCTCGGCCCCTGGCCGTTCAAGGGGATGTTCGACGTCATCTTCTGCCGCAACGTGGTGATCTATTTCGACGCCGCGACGCGACAGGAACTCTGGCGGCGCTTCGCCGAAAGGCTTCATCCCGGAGGAACCCTCTTCGTCGGTCACTCCGAACGCGTCGACGCTGGTCTCGACACCCTTCTCGCACCGTCCGGGGTCACGCAATACCGCCGGTGCGTCCCCGGACCGGCCGCACTCCGGCGACCCTGACCAATCGAAAGCGGAGACGATGTCATGTCACTGAAAAACAGTCTGCAGATCATGGTCGTCGACGACATGTCGGTCAGCCGGGGCCTCATCGAGACATCGCTGGAGGAAATCGGACTTCGGCACGTGGACTACAAGACGGACGGCGCTGCCGCATTGCGCAGTCTCGTCGGCAGCCCGGTCCACCTGGTGATTTCCGACTACAACATGCCAGGGATGGACGGTCTGGCCCTGCTCGAGGCCCTGCGCCGGAACCGCAGCACGCAGCGGATCGGCTTCATCCTGATCACCGGCCGCGCCGACCGGGAGGTGCTCGTGCGCGGCCAGAAACTGGGGATGAACAACTTCCTGACCAAGCCCTTCTCGACACAGGGCATGAAGACCTGCATCGAACAGGTCGTGGGGCCGCTCCATTGATCGTCGACGACGGGGCAGGACTGGACGACGGCGCGCCGCCGGCAGTCGACCGGAGCGCCCGCGACCTCCTAATGGCCTGCGTTGCCGAGGCGGAGCGGCAGGCCGGGCTTCTGGCCGATATCGACGCGGCGCTCGGTCGCCTGCTCTCCGATTGCGGCGACGACGCTGATGCCGTGACGTTGCAATCTCTGGATCTCGCCCGGCAGGAAGCGCAGGGCCTGTCGCGGATCCTGCGCCGCCTGGCCGATCTTCCGACCCTCGAGGCCAGCCTCGAAGCCAGCACGGTCGAGGAATGCCTGCCCGTGGCCCGGCAGCGCGCAAGGATGACGTCCTGAACCGGCGTCGGGTCTCGGAACGGTGACCGGAGGGCGCCATGGCCGTTGCGTGATGGCGATTCCCGCCGAGATCTGCGCCGCCCGTCCGGCGCCCGCGACGGCCTGACGCGGGATGGGCGTTCGCGCCAGTTCGACCCGCACCGAACCGGCACGACTGCGATTTGATCGACGGACAGGACGGAGAAGCACGAATGGCCGAGGGAACCAACCAGCGCCCACTGATCGTCAAGCGGAAGAAGGTCGTCTCGGGCGACGGCCACCATGGCGGCGCCTGGAAGGTGGCCTATGCGGATTTCGTGACCGCCATGATGGCGTTCTTCATGCTCATGTGGCTGCTCAACGCGACGACGGAACAGCAGCGGAAAGGTATCGCCGACTACTTCAGCCCCAACATCCCGATCACGCGCATCTCCGGTGGAGGGGACGGCAGCTTCGGCGGCGATGACGTC
The DNA here is from genome assembly GCA_964623765.1 of uncultured Roseicyclus sp. Taxonomy (GTDB): domain Bacteria; phylum Pseudomonadota; class Alphaproteobacteria; order Rhodobacterales; family Rhodobacteraceae; genus Roseibacterium. The sequence goes on along the minus strand of CAZUVG010000104.1, from coordinate 4,115 downwards.
TTCTCCGAGGCCACTGCCGCGCAGAACGGGACCGGCGCCACCAGCCTGCGGCCGACCGAGGGCCGCCAGGCGCTCGGGCTGAGTGGCAGCGACCATCGCACCGAACGCGACGAAAGCCGCCTGGAAGCGCTGGCCGAGGCCATCGCACAAGGCGCCGGCGACGACACGCTGGCCGAGATCGCCCGGCAACAGGTTCAGACCCGGCTTTCGGACGAGGGCTTGGTAATCGAGATCTTCTCCCGGCCCGAGGCGCCGCTCTTCGTCTCCGGCTCCCTTGCGCCGTCAGGGTGGCTCGAAGCGCTGGCCGCGACAATGGCCACCCTCTTCGCGACGGTGGAAAACCCGGTGGCGATCGCCGGCCACGTTCCCGCGGAACCCATCGTCGTGGCAACCGGCAGCCGCTGGAGCCGGTCGCTCGGCGAGGCCGAGGCGATGCGGCAGACACTGACGCAGGCGGGCCTCGCGGCATCGCGCGTGTCGCGCGTCACGGGCCATGCCGACCGCAGCCCGGCCGTCGCCGACGACCGCATGTCGCTCCGCAATCACAGGATCGAGGTCATCCTTCTTCGCGAGTTCCACTGATGGACCCACCGAAACGCGTCGAATTGGAAACGTTAGGCCCGCATTAGGGGCGGGCATGGCACGAACACTCGCAGTCGACCGCAGCAGAAGGGTGCATCACATGACGATCTCGTCCTCGCTCAACGCAGGGGTGGCCGGCCTCAACGTGAATGCCAGCCGGCTGTCGACGATCGCCGACAACATCGCGAACTCCGGCACCTACGGCTACAAGCGCTCCGTCGCCGACTTCCATTCCATGGTCATCTCGAGCGGCAGCGGAACCTATTCAGCCGGCGGCGTCCGCGTGACGACGCAGAAGCTCATCGATCAGCCCGGGGCGCTGGTGACGACCAACAACTCGACGGACCTCGCCGTCCGCGGTCGCGGGTTCCTGCCGGTCACGACGGGCGCCTCCGTGGATGCCGGCACCGGGGAGTTGCCGCTCTTCATGACCACGACCGGGTCGTTCCGCACGGATTCCGAGGGCTATCTCCGGACCTCCACCGGCGTCACCTTGCTCGGCTGGCCCGCCAATGCCGACGGCACGATCCCGAGTTTCCCGCGCGATACCGGGGCCGGCCTCGAACCTGTGCGAGTCAACGTCAACCAGTTCACCTCAGAACCCACGACCCGCATCTCCATGGGCGTCAACTTGCCCGGCACCGACACGGAGCCGGACGGAACCGGCGTCCCCCGCGACCTTTCGATCGAGTATTTCGACAATCTCGGCACCTCGCAGAGCATCAACGTGACCTTCACGCCCACGGTGCCGGCGGCGCCGCCCGCCTCCAACACCTGGACCATGACGATGCGTGACAGCGCCTCGGGCGGCAGCGTCATCGGCGAATACAGCGTCGTCTTCGACGACTCCCGCGCGGCGGGCGGCACGATCGCCAGCGTGACGCAGGCGCCGGCGGCACCCGGCGGTGCCTACGATCCGGCCAGCGGGGTGCTTACCGTGAACGTGGACAGCGGGCCCATCGACGTGAATATCGGAGCGGTGGGCAGCGGCGCGGGCCTGACTCAGCTTTCCGACAGCTTTGCCCCGACCGCGATCTCGAAGGACGGCTCCCCGGTCGGCAACCTAATCTCGGTCGAAGTGGACGCCAACGGATACGTGCGGGCGAACTTCGACGTGGGCATCACGCGGACGGTCTACCAGATCCCGCTCATCGACCTGCCCAATCCCAACGGCCTGACGGCCCACGACAACCAGCTCTACAGCACCTCCGACGCCTCGGGCAGCTTCTTTCTCTGGGACGCCGCCGACGGTCCCACCGGGGACATCGTGAGTTCGGCGCTCGAGGAAAGCTCCACCGACGTGGCCGGCGAGCTCACCCAGCTCATCCAGACGCAGCGCGCCTACTCGTCGAACGCCAAGATCATCCAGACCGTCGACGAGATGCTACAGGAAACCACCAACATGAAGCGCTGACTAGAAACGGGCAACGGTGACTCACCGGCATGAGCATCTCCTCCTCTCTCGCGAACGCCCTGTCGGGCCTGACGGTCTCCGCCCGCGCGGCCGACATCGTGTCGTCGAACGTTGCCAACGCCATGACCGAAGGCTACGGCGCGCGCAGGCTCGATATCGGCTCGCGCCTGGGAGGAGACGTCGGAGCCGGCGCTCGCATCCTCGCCATCCTGCGGGATTCGGACCCGGTTCTGACCGGGCAGCGACGTGCGGCCGAGGCTGCGCTTGGGCACGCCAGGCAGGAGGCAGCCCACGCGCGCCGGATCGAGGACCTCGTCGGCCTGCCTGACGCAGCCGGCAGTCTCTCGGCACGACTGTTCGACTTCGAGGCCCGCCTCGTGGCGGCCGCAGATGCACCGCATAACGATGTCGCCCTTGGCGCAGCGGTGGAGGCGGCGGCAGCTCTCGCGGCCAAGTTCCGCGACGTCTCTGACGGAATCCAGGACGAGCGAATGCGCGCCGATGCCGAGATCGCGCGGGCGGTGGGAGTGTTGAACGACAGTCTCGCCGGGCTCGCCGAACTCAATGACCGGATACGTGCCGTGCCCGCCGGATCCGGCGATGTCGCCTCTCTCCTCGACGCGCAGGCCCGTCTGGTCGACCGGATCGCGCCGCTCGTTCCCCTGCAGACGCGACGCGACGCCTCCGGGGTGCTGCAGATCTGGAGCGAAGGGGGCGAGATGCTGCTCGGACGTACGGCTGCCGAACTGGAATTCAGCGCCACGCCGGCCATCGAGCCCTCGATGATCTTCGGCAACTCCATCCTCTCGGGCATCCGCGTGGACGGGCGCAACCTGTCAGTCAGTGGCGCCGCGGGGCAGCTCGGTGGCGGAGAAATAGCCGCCCTCTTCGCGACCCGCGACGACTGGGCCGTCGCGGCACAGGCCGACCTCGATGCCGTCGCGCGCGACCTTGCCGAGCGTTTCGACACGACCGGCATCGACTCGACCGTTCCGCCCGGTGGCCCCGGGCTGTTCACCGATGCGGGTGGACGGAGCGATCCGGCCGCCGAAGAAGGACTCTCAGCCCGGATCGCGGTGAATGCCGCCGTTCTCGCGGACGCCGGCGGAGCGGCCTGGCGTCTGCGCGACGGGCTCGGGGCGCCGACGCCGGGGGCCGCCGGGGACGCGACCCTCATCATCGCACAGATCGATGCCCTCGCGGACGGCCGCATTACCGCTTCGGGCCGCTTCTCCGCCTCCGAACGATCCATGGCGCAGCTTCTGGCCGAGCACCTCTCCGCCGCGGGGCGTGCCCGGCAGGGCGCCGAGACGCGCGAAGTCTCGTCCGGTGCCGTGCACGGTGCCCTCCGCCAGCAGGAACAGGCGCGCGCCGTCGACACAGACGCGGAACTCCAGAACCTTCTCCGGATCGAACAGATGTATGCCGCCAACGCCCGCGTCGTTGCCACCGCAGAGGCGATGCTCGACGAACTGATGGAGGTCGCCCGATGAGCCTGACCACGTTCGGCGATGCCGCCCGATTCGCCGTTTTCGGGCAGAACGCGGCACGACTGAAATCGGACCTGCAGACCCTGAGCGTGGAGGTGGGGAGCGGCCGTCGCGCCGACGTCGGCGCGGCGATCGGTGGCGACTTCACCCTGTTGTCCGACATCCGCCGCGGCCTGCGCCTAGGAGAGAGCTTCGCCCATGGCCTCGCCCGGGCGGCGAGCCTTGCCGAAGGGCGACAGGCGACCCTCGAACGCCTTGCGGGCGAGCTCGAGGGGGCGGCTCCCGCGCTTCTCGTCGTCGCCGGATCCGGGAACTCCTCGGACCTGCGGCTCCATCTCGCCGGTGCGCCGGACCGCTTCGCCCAGGCCGTGAACCTTCTCAACACGCGCATGGCCGGCACGTCCCTGTTTTCCGGCGATGCACCGGACCGTCCGGCACTCGTCGACAAAGAGGCCATTCTCGCCGCCCTGAGGCCTGCCGTCTCCGGAGCTCCCGACGCAGCGGCGGCGCTCGCGGAAATCGACGACTGGTTCCAACAACCAGGCGGGGGCTTCGAGACGCTCGCCTGGGCCGGCGGCGCGGACGCGGGAGAGACGGTTCACCTTGGCGAGGGCCGCCGCCTCGAGGTC
>CAZUVG010000103.1:931-8564 GCA_964623765.1 uncultured Roseicyclus sp. | reverse complement strand
ATCACGACCTACCGCCGTCTCGCGGAGGCCGCGGTGGGCAAGCTCATGCCCCACCTCCCGAAGGCCGGGGCCGAGTGGACGGCGCGGGTGCCCCTGCCGGGCGGAGACTTCCCCGTTGACGGCGTGCCGGACCTCGTGGCGGGCCTGCGCCGGCACTACCCTTTCCTCACCGAGCGCTGGGCGCTGCGCCTCGTGCGCGCCTACGGCACCGAGGCGCGTTCTGTCCTCGGAGACGCAACGAAGGCCACCGATCTCGGCCGCGACTTCGGGGCGACGATCACCGGGGCGGAACTGCGCTGGCTGATGGCGCGCGAATACGCCCGCACCGCCGAGGATGTGGTCTGGCGCCGCTCGAAGCTGGGCCTGCGGCTGACCGAGGAGCAGGTCGCGGCCATCGAAGCCTTCATGGCGGAGGCCCGGGCGGCGGAGGCGGCGGAGTAGCTTGCCCTCGGCGGTCGCTCCGTTAGGCTCGGGCAACGACGAAGAAGGGAGGAACTCCATGACCCAGGTTCTGGCCATCGACCAGGGCACGACGTCCACGCGCGCGATCGTCTTCGGCGGCGACCTCCAGCCGGTCGCGACCGCGCAGGAGGAGTTCACGCAGCACTATCCCCGTTCTGGCTGGGTCGAGCATGACGCGGAGGAGATCTGGGCCTCCACCCTCTCCACCGTCCGCGCCGCGCGCGAGCAGGCGCCGGGAAGGATTGCCGCCATTGGCATCACCAACCAGCGCGAGACCGTGGTGATGTGGGACCGCGAGACCGGCGTGCCGATCCACAAGGCCATCGTCTGGCAGGACCGGCGCACCGCCTCCATGACGGCGGCCCTGCGCGACGCGGGCCACGAGCCGATGGTGCAGCGCAAGACCGGCCTGATCCTCGATCCCTACTTCTCCGCGTCCAAGGTCGCGGGGCTTCTGGACAACGTCGACGGCGCGCGGGAGAAGGCAGAGGCGGGAAGGCTCGCCTTCGGCACGGTGGACAGCTGGCTCATCTGGAAGATGACGAACGGCCGGCGCCACGTCACCGACGCCACGAACGCGGCGCGGACACTCCTCTACAACATCCGCGAACAGCGCTGGGACGAGGACATCCTGAAGCTCCTGAGCATTCCGCCTGCAATCCTGCCGGAGGTGCTGGACACCGGCGCCGATTTCGGCATCGCCGAGCCCGAGCATTTCGGTGACGCCATCCCGATCCTCGGCGTGGCGGGGGACCAGCAGGCGGCGACGCTCGGCCAGGCCTGCTTCGAGCCGGGGATGCTGAAATCGACCTACGGCACGGGCTGCTTCGCGCTCCTGAACACCGGCGACACCCTGGTGGAAAGCCGCAACCGCCTGCTTGGCACCATCGCCTACCGTTTCGACGGACAGGTGACCTACGCGCTCGAAGGCTCGATCTTCATCGCGGGGGCGGTCGTGCAGTGGCTGCGCGACGGGCTGAAGATCATCGGCAGCGCGGCCGAGAGCCAGGAACTGGCCGCGACGGCGGACCCGTCGCAGGACCTGTACCTCGTGCCGGCCTTCACCGGTCTCGGCGCACCCTACTGGGACCCCGACTGCCGTGGCGCCATGTTCGGGATCACGCGAAGCACCGGCCCCGCGGAGATCGCGAAGGCGGCGCTGGAATCCGTGGGTTACCAGACCCGCGATCTCTACGAGGCGATGGCCGCCGACTGGGAGGGCGCGGGCCAGACCAACGTCCTGCGCGTCGACGGCGGCATGACGGCGTCGGACTGGTCCATGCAGTTCCTCGCCGACATCCTCGGCGCGCCGGTGGACCGGCCGAAGGTGCTGGAGACCACGGCGCTGGGCGCGGCCTGGGTCGCGGGGATGCAGGCGGGCGTCTACCCCGGCTTCGACGAATTCGCGAAGTCATGGGCGGTTGAGCGCGAGTTCCATCCGCAGATGGACGCCGAAAAACGGGAGGCGCGCTACGCGGGCTGGAAGGATGCCGTCTCGCGCACCCTTACGCGCCGTGACTGAGCGCGGAACGCTGCGCGCCGCTCTGGCGCAGATGCGCTCGGCCGATACCCATTCGGCCAACATCGCGACCGTGACGGAACTCGCCGCCGAGGCCGCGGATCAGGGGGCCGAGCTTCTCTGCCTGCCCGAGGTCGCCGGGCTGATGAACCGCAACGGCGAGACGGCGCGGCAGCAGGTCGTCGCGGCGCGGGACGATCCCTTCATTGCCGCTTGCCGCGACCTTGCGGCGGTCCACGGGATCTGGATCCATGTCGGCTCCACCCCGGTGCTGGCGCCCGACGGACGGTTCCTCAACCATTCCGCCGTCATCGACGACACCGGGGCGATCCGGGCGGAATACGACAAGGTCCATCTCTTCGACGTGGCCATCGAGGGACAGGCGCCCATCGGCGAGTCGAAGCGTTTCTCGCCGGGCGAGGCGGCCGTGGTCCTCGACACGCCGTGGGGGCCATGGGGGCTGTCCATCTGCTATGACCTGCGCTTTCCTTACCTCTACCGCCGCTACGGGCAGGAGGGGGCGACGGTGATCTTCATCCCCTCGGCCTTCACGGTGCCGACGGGCCGCGATCACTGGGAGGTGCTGGTACGCGCCCGCGCCATCGAGACGGGAGCCTTCGTCCTCGCCGCGGCGCAATCGGGCACTCACGCCGACGGGCGCGAGACATGGGGCCATGCGCTCGCCGTCGATCCCTGGGGCGGCATCCTCGCCGACCTTGGCCGCGAGGTGCCGGCGCTCGCGTTGGTGGATTTCGACCTCGCCCGGGTCACTGCGGCGCGCCGACAGATCCCGTCGCTTGCGACCGGGCGGGACGTGCCGCTGCGCCGGGTCTAGCCGGCCGCCGCGTCGTGTTGCGCCCAAGCTGCCCAGTGCGCTCGCCGGGCCGGGGACGAGCGTCGCGGCTGAGCCCGCGCGCATCCACGCTGATGCCGCCCACGGGGATATGCTGACGCGCGCCCGATCTCGCAATTATGGCCTGCCATGTGGTCTTGGCAGAAGCGTATGATCTCTGCCCGAGAGCTTCCGTTCGGGTCGAGATCTGAGCCGTACATGGCCCCGGCCTTCGGCGGTTCCGTGAGCCCGTTCCAGATTGTCTGCTCGCAGGCGAGAGGCTTGAACAGGGAAAGGGCGGCGGTGCCGCCCCGGGCCTGGTCATCCCGTTCCCTCCTGTCACCTCGATTCTCCTCGACGCATGGCGGAACGTCGACAAGGCGTCGTCGTCAGCCTGCTGTGGCCTGCAACCTGGCCCGCGCGTCATTTGCGCCTCGGGCGCGCATTCGCCACATGGTGGGCGAGGCGCGGGCGCAGCAACCGTCGGACCCTCTCCGGTGTCCCGAGCGGGTGATCCGCCTGCCGGAGGGCATTCGCCGTCCCTGGTCCTGCCCGAGACGATCGCCGCATTCACCGCTGCGAATGGCCGAGCGTTTTAACCTCCCGACGCGGTGCGATCCGCTTGGCTTTCTCATGGGTCGCAGGAGCCAGACGTGTCTTGGCGACCTGTCGCTCGCGGAGCTTCGCGCCTCACGGCATCGCAAGCATGTCCGCGATCGGGCGGTCCCGGGCTGGCCGCGGTGCCGCGCCGGGGGCGCGTCCCGAGGGGCAAGGCGATGTCCGGCCCGGAGACCCGACGGAGCGCTCGTCATCGCGAACATCCCCTCGGGCCCCGGAGCCGGCGGGAAGATCGGCCCGGTCGCCGAGCCGGTCGAAGCGCGTCCCGTGCCCCCCGATCGTGTCGTGCTGAGGGGTGCGGCCGTACGGATGGGGCCGGCCGTCAGGCGGAAAACGACGACGGTGACGCGGGCCCGCTGACCGGGCGTCAAGGCTCCGGTGCCGCCGTGAAAACCCTCCCGTTCTTCCGCCTGCGTGCATGGGGTGTCGGACTGGCTCCGTGCCGCGCGCCGGGAAACGGGTCGCGCCACCCGAAAAGCCATCCCGCGGCATTGCCGGCCGGTGATGGGCCGCCTCCCCACGCTGCGGACGAGGTCTGCGGCGTTCCGGGCCGTCCGCATCGCCTGGGGCCGGCGAAGATGTCGGCCGCCATCCGGGAGCCGCCATCCGGGTTCCCGCGCCCCGGCCGTTTCGTCTCAGGTTGCGTGTCAGAAGTCGTGCCATCCTCCCCGAGCGGCTGCCTCCGGGACGGCATCATCGGCGGCGGCATGCGTCGGTGCGACCGGCTGCGCGTGCGGGAGGGAGGTCGCGATGCCCGCCGGGCGCTCGGCCTGCAGCCGCCCGGCAGCGGCTCGGTCGTCGCGCGCCAGCCGGAAGGCGCGCATCGCCTCGGTCAGGCCCGTCGCCTCGGAAGCGAGCGAATGGGCGGCGGCGGTGCTCTCCTCCACCATCGCGGCGTTCTGCTGGGTGACCTGGTCGAGGCTGTTGACGCCCGTGTTGATCTCGCTAAGGCCCTGTGCCTGTTCGACCGTGCCCCGCGCGATCTCGGTGACGAGGTCCGAGATGTGGCCGACCCTGTCCACGATCGACGTCAGCGCGTCGCCGGCCTGGCCGACGAGGGCCGCGCCGTCCTCCACCTGTCGGGTCGAGCCGGTAATGAGTTCCTTGATCTCTCGCGCCGCGTCGGAGGACCGCTGCGCAAGGACGCGGACCTCGGATGCCACCACGGTGAAGCCTTTGCCTGCCTCGCCGGCCCGCGCGGCCTCGACGCCCGCATTGAGGGCGAGCAGGTTGGTCTGGAAGGCGATCTCGTCGATCACCCCCACGATCTGCGAGATCTGCCCGGAGCTCTTCTCGATGGCGGTCATGGCCGATACCGCGGACTGGACGACGGTGCCCGACATCTCCGCCTCGCTCCGCGCCTCGCCGACGATGCCCTCGACCTCGCGCGCCCTGTCCGCGGCGGCGGTGACCGACGACGTCAGTTCGTTCAGCGCCGCGGCCGTCTCCTCCAGCGTGGCGGCCTGCGTCTCGGTGCGCCGCGACAGGTCGTCGGAGGCCGAGGAGATCTCCCGAGCGCTGCCGCCGATGCGCGCGGCCTTTTCCATGGCCTCGCCGATCGCGTCGCCAAGCTGCGAGAGGGCGAGGTTGAAGTCGCTGCGCAACTGCTCGTAGTCGGGGGGGAAGGACGTGTCGATGCGCGTTTCGAGGTCGCGCACGGCGAGGCGCTTCAGCGCACCGCGAAGCGCGGTGACCACCTCTGCCTGCGTCGCCTGCACCGTGGCTGCCGTCTGCGCGGCGCCGCGCGCCTCTTCCAGCGCCGCCTCGACCCGGTGGCGATCGTCTTCCGCCTGCGCGGCCTGGCTCCGGCGCAGCCGGACCACGTAGTGCAGGACCGCGGTCTCCGCCACCAGTATCGCCCCGTGCAAAAGCGCGCGCTGGAGGTTCGCCAAGGTCCCCGACGGCGGGTAGAGCAGGCCCGGCAGAAGCGTGCCGAGACCCACGTGCTGGACGGCCACCAGACCAGCGCCGAGGACGAGCACGGCCGGGTCCACCAGCGTCACGAGGATCGCCATGGCCGCGAAATAGGCCATGTGGCTGTCCGGCTGCCAGGGGTGGCCCGCGAGCGACGCGGTCACCAGCATGACCTCGCCCAGCATGGCCGTGGCCAGCGCCATCCGCGCCACGCGCCCGCCCCCGCGCTGGAGCAGGACCGCGAGCGCGACGAGCAGGCCAGCCCCGAGAAGGAAGGCCAGCGCCGGCCCGTCGCGCAGCAGCGCGATGACCGGCGGCAGCACCGCGAGAAAGACGGTGCAGCCGAGAACGATCTTCGTTCCGGTGCTGCGGGCGGCATCGATGGCGTTCATGGCTGGGTGTCCGGTGCTGGAAGGGGACGGGGCGGTGTCACGTGCCGGCCGGTCCGGGCGGCGTCGTGTTGCAGAAGGCTGAGAGGGCAGGCGCGTCCAGGACGGCCCAGGCGCCGGCAGCGTGCAGCCGCGCGCGGAAGGCGGCCGGGTCAGGGGCGGCGGCAAGCGTCGAGAACGGGGCGTCGGCCGGCCCCACGGCCCGTCCGCCCGCCGCGCGCACCAGTCCCGCCCCGTCGGTCCACGGCGCGTGGAGGACCACGAACGGCCCGAGGCCCCCGCGGGGGGCGGCGGCGAGGCTGGCCGCGGAGGGCAGGGCGAGGCAGAGGCCGACGAGGGCGATGAAGGCGATCCGATCCATGCCATCGGCTTAAGCGCCATTCCCTAAGCCGAGGCTAACGCCCTGTCCCGGATCGGCCGTCAGCGCCGCGATAATCGTCACAATCCGGGAGGTGCAGCCGGCTTGCCTTCCGGCCGGTCGCGGCCGACGGTGTCCCGGACGCGCCGAGGTGGCCGGATCGAGCCGGCAAGCAGGGGAGAACCGATGTCATGGCTGATCGCGGCGGCGGCAGTCTTCACGCGCGTATCCGCGACGACATCCGCGCGCGGATCGTTGAGGGCGCATGGGCCCCCGGCGACCGCCTCGACCGCGAGACGGAGCTTGCCGCGGCCTACGGTGTATCGCGGATGACGATGAACAAGGCGCTCAACCAGCTGGCGCAGGAGGGCTATCTCGTCCGGCGCAAGCGCGGCGGCACCTTCGTCGCGCGCGCACGCACGCAGTCGGCGGTCCTCGCGATCGGCAGCATCGCCGACGAGGTGGCGGCGCAGGGCCGTGCCTACCGCTGGCGTCTTCTGGAGAAGGAGCGCCGACATCTGGGGCCTGCGGACCTGTACCGGCTCGGCGTGCGGCGGCGCGCGGTGACGGAGGAGGCGCTGTGTTTGACCGGCCTGCATCTTGCCGACGACGGTGCCGGAATCCTCGCGCGCCTCGCTTTCGCCGCCGCCCTTGCGCTCATCGGCGTCGACCGGTTCGGCGGATTCCTGCCCGGATGCCTCCCTGCTCGCGGCATCACCCGGCTCGTCATCCTCGGCTGTTGCCTCGGTGGCCGGCGGTTCGCTCTGCGTCGCTTCTTCGGTGCCGACGTCGCCTTCGACCTGGAACTCGGCCAGCGGCGCGCCGGTCTTGATCACATCGCCGGGGCCGCCGTGGAACTTGACGACCTTGCCGCTGAACGGGCTGGGAACCTCGACCACGGCCTTGGCCGTTTCCATCGAAACGAGCGGCTGGTCGACCTCGACCTCGTCGCCCTCGGAAACCAGCCATTCGACGATTTCGGCATCCGGCAGGCCTTCGCCAAGATCGGGCAGATTGAAAACGCTCATGAGACCTCCAGTATCTCTTTGGCCGCGTCGACGATGCGCCGGACGCTGGGCATGTATTTCATTTCATTTCGATACAGTGGCATGACCACATCGTAGCCGCAAACGCGCTTGACCGGCGCGTGCAGGTGCCAGATGCCGGCATCGGCCAGTCCGGCGGCGATCTCGCTGGCCACGCCGCAGTGCCTCGGCGCTTCCTGGACGATCACGCAGCGGCCGGTGCGCTCGACCGATTCGACGATGGTGTCCATGTCGAGCGGGCTGATGGTGGCGACATCGATGACTTCGACGCTCAGGCCCTGTTGCTCGAGCTCGTCGGCGGCCTGCAGCGTTTCCTTGACCATCGAGCCCCAGGTCACGAGGGTCAGGTCGTTGCCGTCGCGCAGCGTGTAGCACACGTCCAGCGGCAGCTCTTCGCCGTCGTCGGCCACTTCTTCCTTCTGCCAGCGATAAATGCGCTTGGGTTCCATGAAGATGACCGGGTCGGGGTCGCGGATGGCGGCCAGCATCAGGCCG
>CAZUVG010000103.1:0-921 GCA_964623765.1 uncultured Roseicyclus sp. | reverse complement strand
CGGCATGTGCGCGAACAGCGCCTCGGGGCTTTCGGAGTGGTGTTCCGGGGCGTGGATGCCGCCGCCGGAGGGGAAGCGCAGCACCATCGGGCAGCTCATGCGCCCGCGCGTGCGGTTACGCAAACGGCCAGCGTGGCACATGATGTGGTCGATCATCGGCATCGTGAAGCCGCAGAACTGGGCTTCGGCGACGGGCTTCATGCCCTGGGCGGCCATGCCGACGGTCATGCCGGCGATCATCACTTCGGCCAGCGGCGTATCGATGACGCGCTCGTCGCCGAAGCGATCGTGCAGGCCGGCGGTCGCCCGGAAGACACCGCCGTTGACGCCGACATCCTCGCCGAACATGACCACGCTCGAATCTTCTTCCATCGCGCGGGCCAGCGCCATCGTGACGCCGTCGATCAGGGTAATCTCTGCCATCAGTGCTGCCCTCCGTCTTCGGCGTAGTTCTGCGCGTAGCTGCGCTGCTCGATCAGGTCGTGCGGCAGCTCGGCGAACATGTAGTCGAACATGGCGGTTACCGGCTGTGGATCGTTCTCGATCATGTCGATGTACTCATCCGCGGCCTGCTGGACCCACTGCTTGCACTCGCCGAGCAGTTCTTCTTCCTTCTGTTCATCCCAGGCGTCCTGTTCGACCAGGTAGGCCTTGAGTCGCTTGAGCGGCTCGTTGTCCCAGGCCTCGTCGACTTCGTCGCTGGGGCGATAGCGGCGGGCGTCGTCCGCCGTGGTGTGGTCGCTGAGGCGGTAGGTGAGCATCTCGATCACGAACGCGCCCTTGCCCTGACGGGCGGCGTTGACCGCCTTGTCCATGGCCCACAGGCAGGCGATCAGGTCGTTGCCGTCGACCTGGATGCTGGGCAATCCGCCGGCGATGCCTTTCTGGGCCAGCGTCGCGGCCGTGTTCTGGCGCGAACGC
>CAZUVG010000102.1:0-8639 GCA_964623765.1 uncultured Roseicyclus sp. | reverse complement strand
TTGGCGAACATCGCGTAGGCCGCGACCATGCGGTAGAGCGTCGTCTCCTGGCTGCCGAGCGCGTTGGCGAGGAAGGACTGCATGTCGTCGTAGACGCCGAAACGTTCGGCGTAACGCGCGACCGTGTCCATGCCCACGTCCTGGGCGAGCCGCACCGTCATCAGGTTCCGCGACCGTTCGATGCCGGTTCTGAGCGGCGCCGGTCCGTAGAACTGGTTCGATGCGTTGGTGGGCCGCCACATTCCCTCGGGAGTTTCCAGTTCGATCGGCGCGTCGATGACGATGGTATTGGGCCCGTAGCCCGAGTCGAGCGCCGCGGCGTAGACCAGCGGCTTGAAGGCCGAGCCCGGCTGCCGCGTCGCCTGCGTGGCGCGGTTGAAGCTGGATTCCTGGTAGGAGAAGCCGCCCTGCACGGCGAGCACGCGGCCCGTTCTCACGTCCATCGCCATGAAGGCGCCCTGCACCTCCGGCACCTGCCGAAGCGTCCAGCGCATGAAGGCGCCGTCGCTGTCCCGCGTCATGCGGCGGACGTGCACGACGTCGCCCACCGACAGCAGATCGCCCGCGACCCGCGCCTGCGGGCCGGCGTTGCCGTCCTCGTCGACCGGCCGCGCCCAGGTCACGTCCTCGGCCGGAATGAAGTGGCCGTCCTCGTCCTGCGGCACGCCCTCTATCCCGATGCGGGCCGCGCTCTCGCCTACCTCGAGCACGACGGCCGGATACCAGCCGTCGATGTCGCGGGGGATATCGGCGTCGGCGAGCGCGTCGCGCCACGCCGCTTCGCCCTGCGCCAGCACGTCGGGGTCGATCCGGTCCTCCGGCCCGCGCCAGCGTCCCTGCGCCCGGTCGAAGCGCTCGAGCGCCCGGCGCAGCGCACGCTCGGCGACGCCCTGCAGGTCGTCGTCCATCGAGGCGCGCACGGCATAGCCGCCGGTGAAGAAGTCGTCCTCGCCATACTGCGCCGACAGCTGCCGCCGGATCTCGTCGGTGAAGTAGTTCCGGGGCGGCACGGCCTCGCGGTAGGGATCGATATGGCCGCCCTGCACGGTCTCGAGCGGCGCGGCCGACGCGCGTTCCATCTCCTCGCGGGAGATGTAGCCGTTCTCGTACATCTCCCGCAGGACGTAGTTTCGCCGCCCGACGGCGCGATCGTAGTCGCGCACGGGATGGAAGTTCGACGGCGCCTGCGGGAGCGCGGCGAGATAGGCCGCCTGCTCCAGCGTCAGGTCCTCCAGCGGCGCGTTGAAATAGGTCTGCGCGGCCGCCGCGACGCCGTAGGAGTTCTGGCCGAGGAAGATCTCGTTGAGATAGAGTTCGAGAATGCGCGCCTTCGGCAACGTGCCCTCGATCCGCGCGGCCAAAATGATCTCGCGCACCTTCCGCTCGATCGTGCGCGAGCCGTCGAGCAGGAAGTTCTTCATCACCTGCTGGGTGATCGTGGAGGCACCTCGCACCGATTCGCCGCGCGACCGCACCGCCTCCACGAAGGCCGCGGCGATGGCGCGCGGGTCGTAGCCCTGGTGTTCCCAGAAGTTGCGGTCCTCGGCCGAGACGAAGGCGTTGGTGACCACGTCCGGGATTTCCTCGGCGGCGACGAAGAGACGACGCTCGGTCGCGAACTCGTCCACCACCAAGCCCTCGCGCGAATAGATCCGGCTGATCGTGGGCGGCGCGTAGTTCGACAGCGTCTCGTGGTCGGGCAGATCGTGGCTGTAGAGGAACAGCAGGCCGCCCACGCCGAGCGCGGCTGCAACCACGCCGAGAACGACGAAGCTGAAGACCGAGCCGAAAAACCCGAGAACGAAACGGAGCATCCGAAAAACCCTATCTGCCGGTTCCATGCCGCACCCAGTTCCCGGGCCGGCCCCGCCCCTGCCGATGCCCGGTCTTTTGCCGGGTCCGGCGACTTATACGCGCCCGGGCCCTCCCGGTCAAAACGCGATATCGAGCGCGGCGGCTTTTCGCGCCGGGCCGGCCGGTGCAGCATGGGTCCATGAGCGAAGACGACCGTCCCGGACCCGAGCGCATCCTCGAGGCCTACGACCGCGAGGCCCGCGACTGGGCACGCCTGCGCAACCGGAGCCTCTGGGAGGCACCTGCACTTCGGGACTGCGTCGCCGGGCGCGCGCGACCCCTCGACATCCTCGATCTCGGCTGCGGTTCGGGCCAGCCCATCGCCGAATGGTTCCTGCGCCGCGGGCACCGCGTCACGGGGGTCGACGGCGCACCGGGCATGATCGCGGAGTTCCGGGCACGCCTGCCCGCGGCCGAAGCGATGCTCGCCGACATGCGCGGTCTCGCCCTTGGCCGGCGCTTCGACGTCATGGTCGCCTTCAACTCCTTCTTCCATCTCTCGCCGTCCGACCAAAGGGACATGTTCCCGGTCTTCGCCGCACATGCAGCACCCGGCGCCCGCCTCCTGTTCACCACCGGTCCCTGCGCCTCGCAGTCCTGGGGCCGCGTCGGGGCCTCCGCCGTCTACCACGCCTCGCTGGACCCGGCGGAGTACCGCGACCTTCTCGCGGCGAACGGCTTCGGGGTGACCTGGTTTCGGCCGGACGACAGGGATCTCGCCGGCCATTCCGTCTGGCTCGCCCGCTTCGGCGGATGAGCCGCAAGGCCATTTCCTTGCAAGGAAATGGCGGAGACTTTTGCAAAAGTCTCAGGCGCGCGCCCTACTGCCGCAGGAGACGCGCGCGGGCCGCGTCGTCCTCGTGCCAGTCGAGGATGGCGGCCGCGATCGCCGCCTGCATCCGCGCCCGCCAGTCATGATCGAGGATATTCGCAAGGTCCGCCGGTTCGGACATGAAGCCGATCTCCAGAAGCACCGAGGGGATGTCGGCCGCCCGCAGAACCGTGAAGGCCGCCTCCCCGCGCGGACGCCCGTGCAGCCGGAGTTCGCCCGCGTCGAGCGCGGCCACGAGGCCGTCGGCCAGCGCCTCGGCGCGCGGCGCCGTCTCGACCCTTGCGAGATCCATCAGGACACCCGCCACGACGTCGTCGCTGCGCGACAGGTCGATTCCCTGCAGCAGGTCGGCGCGGTCGTGCTGCTCGGCGAGCGCGGCGCTCGCCGCGTCCGAGGCCGTCTCGGCCAGCGTGTAGACCGTGGCGCCGCGCGCCCGCCCTTCTGCCAGCGCGTCGGCATGGATCGAGATCAGCAGGTCCGCCTGCGCCGCCCGCGCGATCGTGACCCGCGTCGGCAGCGGCACGAAGCTGTCGGCTTCCCGCGTGAGGACGACCTCGGCCCGCCCGGTCCGGCGCAGACCCTCGGCCAGTTCGCGGGCGAAGCGCAGGACGAGGTCGGCCTCGGTGTGCTCGCCCCGCACGGCGCCGGGATCGACGCCGCCGTGCCCGGGATCGAGCACGACGACGAGCCGTCCGTCCTGCCGCGCGGCCGGCGCGACGGGTCCCGGCGCGAGACCTGCGGACGGGCCTGCCGGCAGCCCGGCCGCGGCACGGAAGGCCGCGGGCGCGACCGGCTCCAGCGTCAGCACGACCGTTGCCGCCCCGGTGCCGGGCTCCGTCTCCATCGCCGCAGACCGCGGTGCCATCGGCGCGTCGAGCCTCAGGATCATCCGCGCCCAGCCGGGATCGAGCGCTGTCCCGGTCTCGATGGTCGCCAGCCCGGGCACGTCCGCGCCGAAGCCCGGCGGCAGCCCGTCCCAAAGCACCTCGCGGAAATCGACCACCACGCGCCACGGATCGGCGAGCGTGAAGACGCGAAACGGCACCGGCTGGCTTAGCCCGAGCGTGACCGCGACGCCCCCCTCGGCGGATTCCACCCGGCTCTCCTGCGCGACGACGCGGGCGAGCGCGCCGAAGCCCTGCGCGGCGGCGGCCACGGCGGAGAGAACCCCGACAAGGGTGAAAACCAGGATCAGGACTGCTCGGCGCACGGGTTCGTCCCCGGGTCGGATCGGTTGCCCCGGTGCTAGCAGATCGCGGCGCCCGACAGAAGCGCCTCGTGCATCAGCCGCGGAAGAACCGCACGAGCCGCGCCACGCCCTCCGCGATCTCCGCCGTGCCGCGGGCGTAGGAGAAGCGCAACGTCCCCTGCCCACGGGTCTTGTCGAAGTCGAGCCCCGGCGTCACCGCGACGCCCGCCTCGGCGAGGATGCGGTCGGCGAGCGCCTTGCTGTCCTGCGTGGTCTCCGAGACGTCGGCATAGACGTAGAAGGCCCCGTCGGCAGGCGCCGTCTTCGTCAGCCCCGCCTCGGCCAGCCCAGCGAGCAGCACCTCGCGGTTGCGCGCGTAGGTCTCGCGATGGGCGTCGAGTTCCGCCCGCCCCCCGGGACTCAGCGCACCGAGGGCGGCGACCTGGCTCGCGTGGGCGGGGCAGATGAACATGTTCTGCGCCAGCCGTTCCACGATGCGGACGTGATCGGGGGGCACGACCATCCAGCCGAGCCGCCAGCCGGTCATGGAAAAGTATTTGGAAAAGGAGTTGACGACGTAGACCTCGTCCGTGACCTCCAGCGCGCTGACGGCGCGCCCCGCGTACTGCAGGCCGTGGTAGATCTCGTCGGAGATCAGCGAGATCGACGCCGCCTCGCAAGCATCCGAAAGGGCTTCCAATTCCTCCCGGCCGAGCATGGTGCCCGTCGGGTTGGCAGGACTCGCGACGATCAGACCCGCCAGATCGGCCGACAACTGTCCCGGCACCGGCTGGAACCGGGTCGAGGCGTCGGTGACGAGCCCCACGGGCCGAAGGCTCAACGCCGTCAGGATCTGGCGGTAGGAGGGGTAGCAGGGCTCGCCGAGGCCCACACGGTCCTTCGCGTCGAAGAGCGCGGTGAACGCCAGCAGGAAGCCGCCCGATGCGCCGGAGGTCAGGACCACGCGGGCCGGGTCGAGGTCGACGTCGTACCATTCGCCGTAAAGCGCGGCGATGGCAGTCCGCAGGTCCGGCCGGCCAAGCGCGACGGTATAGCCGAGCGGGCCCTTCTCCATCTCCTCGGAAAGCCTGCGCCGCGCCGCCTCGGGTGCGCCCGAACCGGGCTGGCCCACCTCCATGTGGACGATGTCGCGGCCCGCCTCCTCGGCGGCGCGGGCGGCCTCCATCACGTCCATCACGATGAAGGGATCGACCTCCGATCGTCTTGAATGTCGCATCGCGCGCCCCCTATGCTGACGCCGCGTGTCAAAGCAGCCGCGAGGTGGATCGTCAATGCCGGCCGGGTCTCTCCCGCTTCTGCCTTGCGTCCGCGTGCTGGCGCTGACGATCGCGCTCGCGCTGGCACCCCTCACCGCCCAGGCCGTGACGATCATCCGTGACGCCGAGATCGAGCGCGCCCTTCGAGAACTTGCGGCCCCCGTCCTGCGCGCGGCCGGTCTGCCGCAGAGCGTGCGGATCATCGTCGTCTCCGACGGCGGCATGAACGCCTTCGTGGCTGATGCGCGGCACATCTTCATCACCTCGGGGCTTCTGCTGCGGCTCGACAGTCCCGACCAGGTGCAGGCAGTGCTGGCCCACGAGGCGGCGCATATCGCCAACGGCCACCTCTCGCGGCGTCCCGCTGCCGCCCGGTCGGCCCGCAGCGCGGCGCTGATGGGGCTGCTGCTGGCGACCGCGACCGCCGCGGCCGGCGGCGAGGGCGGCGCGGCAGCCGGCATCGCGGCGGGCACGGCGAGCGCCGCGCAGCGTGGCTTCTTCGCCCATACCCGCTCCGAGGAGGCGAGCGCCGACCAGTCGGCCCTGCGCTACATGGTTGCCGCCGGGATCGACCCGCGCGCCATGGCCGAGGTGCTGGACCTCTTCCACGGGCAGGAGGCGCTGTCGAGCGCGCGCCAGGACCCCTACGTGCGCACCCATCCGCTGACCCGCGACCGCGCCCGCGTGGTCGAGGCCTTCGTTTCCTCGCAACCGAGGGGCGCCGAGCCGTCGGCAGCGAGCCGCTACTGGTATGCACGGCTGAGCACGAAGATGTCGGCCTTCCTGCGCGCGCCCTCGTGGACTCTGCGACGGATCGACCGGAACGATACCGGCGAGATCGCGACGCTGGCCCGCGCCATCGCACATCACCGGGAACCGGACGCCGGCCGCGCGCTCGCCGAGGTGAACCGGCTGCTGCAGATGCGACCGGGCGATCCGTTCTACCAGGAACTCCAGGGACAGATCCTGTTCGAGAGCCGGCGCTTCGACGCGGCCATCGCCGGCTATGCCCGGGCGGTCGAACTCGCCCCGCGCGAGCCGCTGATCCTCGCGGGCTACGGGCGGGCGCTGCTGGCCCCTGACACGCCGGCCCTCAACACCCGTGCACTCGACGTGCTGACCCGCGCGCAGGCGGCCGACCCGTTCGACCCCCGCATGCTGCGCGATCTCTCGCTCGCCCATGCCCGCGCGGGGCAACCGGGCCTTGCCGCGGTGGTGGCGGCCGAGCGCTACGCCGTACTCGGCCGGATGGAGGATGCCGAGGCGCTGGCGGAACGGGCCGCGGGCCTGCTGCCGCAGGGCTCACCCGGATGGATTCGTGCGCAGGATGTGATACGCGTGGCCGAAGCCGCCGAACGACGGAGATGACCCCATGAGATTTCTCGCCCCGCTGGCAATGGCCGGCCTCCTTGCGGCAGGTCCCGCCGCCGCCGACCTGACCGACCTGACCGAGGCCGAGCGCGACGCCTTCCGCGCCGAGGTGCGGGCCTACCTCATGGATAACCCGGAGGTCCTGATGGAGGCCATCGGCGTTCTGGAGCAGCGGCAGGCCGCAGCCGAAGCCGAGCGTGACGAGATGGCCGTGGCCGCGAATGCCGACGCGATCTACGACAGTGCCTTCGACTGG
Organism: uncultured Roseicyclus sp.; assembly: GCA_964623765.1. GTDB lineage: Bacteria > Pseudomonadota > Alphaproteobacteria > Rhodobacterales > Rhodobacteraceae > Roseibacterium. Next base: position 1,860 of record CAZUVG010000102.1, on the reverse strand, counting down.
GTCGGCGGCAACCCCGAGGGCGACGTCGTGCTGGTGGAGTTCATGGACTACCGCTGCAGCTTCTGCCGGCGGGCGCATCCGGAGGTAGCCGACCTGGTCGAGCTCGACGGGAACATCCGCTACGTCGTCAAGGAATTCCCGATCCTGGGCGACCAATCGGTGCTGGCTTCGCGCTTCGCCATCGCGACGCGCATCGCCCATGGCGACGAGGCCTACGGGCAGATGAACGACGCGCTCATGGTGATGCGGGGCGACATGACCGAGGCCTCGCTCATGGCCACGGCGCAGGAGATCGGCCTCGACCCTGCGCCCATCCTCGCCGCCATGGACGATCCGCTCGTGACCCAGACGATCCAGTACAACAGGAGCCTCGCCGAGCGGCTTTCGATCACCGGCACGCCGACGTTCGTGTTCGGCGACCAGCTGGTGCGCGGCTACGTCCCGCTCGACGCGATGCTCGACATCGTGGAGACGGTGCGCTCGGCGGTGAACTGAACCGCCATCCTCGCCGGAGGGAAGAAGGGCGCCCGCGGGCGCCCTTTCTCGTTCGAGGTCAGCCGAACGACCACCAACCCCGGCGCTTCGGCTTGTCACCGTCGCCGTCGCCAGCGCCCGTGGTCTCGGTCTCCCGTTCGGGTTCCGCCTCCTCGGGCTCCGTCGACTCGCCGGTGTCGTGCCGCGCGCCTTCGGGCGCCGACCCGGCTTCCACGGCGGCAGGCGTCGGCTCCTCCTCGGGGGCTTCGGGGGCCGCCGCCGGGGCCGTCTCCTCGGCTGGCCGGGTGTCGGGTGCCTCGACCGGCGGGGCGGCGTCTCCGGCGGCAGGTGCCGTCTCGGGATCGGCTGTCACCGCACCCTCCTCGCGGCTCTCCTCCGCATCGCCGCTCTCGTCCTTGCGCGCGCGTCCGCCACGGCGGCTGCGGCGCTTCTTCTTCGGCTGCTCCCCGGACGCGTCGGGCTCGGCTGTACCGTCGCCCTCGGAATCCTGCCCGTCGGTCTGATCGGCATCGGCCAGGATTCCGGCCTCGTCGCCCCCGTCTTCGGACGCATCACCGTTGTCGCCGTTGTCGCCGTTGTCGCCGTTCGCATCGCCGTTGCCGACCTTGCGGCGCCCGCGTCCGCCACGGCGGCGGCGGCGCTTCTTCTTCGGCTGCTCCTCGGTGTCCTGAACCTCCGGCGTCTCGGGCGCTTCGGCCACCTCGATCTCGGCCGCGATCTCCTCCACGGGGGTTTCCCCGTCGAGATCGTCCATGAGAGCGGTGTCCATGGACATGACCGGTGCCACGGCCGTCACCCGGCGCGTCGCGGTCTTGAAGCGCTCGACCTTGTAGTCGGGCGCCACCATCGCGGCATCCGCCTCGATCCGGATCGACAGGCCCGTGCGGCCCTCGATCGCCTCGATGTAGTCGCGCTTGTGGTTGATGAGGAAGTTGACGATGCCCACCGGCGCGGTCAGCAGCACCTCCTTGGCGCGGCCGCGCGTCCCCTCCTCCTCCAGCTGGCGGAGGATCGAGAGGCCCACGCTGTCGTCCGACCGCAGAAGGCCGGTGCCGTGGCAATGCGGACAGGGCTGGGTCGTGGCCTCCAGCATGCCGGGCCGCAGCCGCTGGCGGCTCATCTCCAGAAGCCCGAAGGTCGAGATCCGGCCCACCTGGATGCGGGCGCGGTCGGTCTTGAGCTTGTCCTTCAGGCGTTTCTCGACCGCGGTGTTGTTGCGCCGCTCGTCCATGTCGATGAAGTCGATGACGATAAGCCCCGCGAGATCGCGCAGGCGGAGCTGGCGGGCCACCTCCTCGGCGGCCTCGAGATTGGTCTTGGTCGCCGTCTCCTCGATCGAGCCTTCCTTGGTGGCCCGGCCGGAGT
>CAZUVG010000101.1:0-8647 GCA_964623765.1 uncultured Roseicyclus sp. | reverse complement strand
CGGGAGGTCGTGGCGCATCGGCCGGAGCGTTAGCCGCGGCACGGCCGTGGCGCAAGCGGCCGGTCAGCTTCCGGGCGTGTCCGGCGCGCCTTCGGCCGCGCGTACCGTCATGTCGTCGATGGCCCAGGCCTCGCCGGGATAGGGCGACCGGCCGCCGCGCCCGAAGCCCAGCGTCATGTTCTCGCCGGGATCCTGCACCACGACCTGCACGCGGTAGGTGCTCTCGCGGTCCACGTTCGAGGCGATGGGCCGTCGGCCCGTGGTGGCGCCGTTGGCCTCGGTTGCCGCGGCCGTCTCCATGCGGCGGTCGATCGCGGCGGCGTCGTTCACCCGCCGATGCCCGGCGAATCCGTAGGCGACGCGGCTGCTGCCGTGCTCGTTCACCTCGACGCCGTCGATGCGTCCATCGCGGATCGAGGTCCTGTCGATCATCTCGCCGTCGACGAAGATGCGGAAGTCGTCATGGCCCTCCATGCGCCCAATGGCGGCAAGGTCGAACTCGAAGACGGCGTAGTCGGTCCCGGGCGGGAAGGAGAAGCTGCGCGTCAGGACCTCCTGGCCGCTCTGGTCGAAGAAGGGGCCGAGCGCATCCGCGATCAGCGGATCGGCATGGGCCTCGATCGCTGCCGTCCAGTCCGCGAAGCCGCCCGAGAAGTCGAAGTCCAGTGCCACTGCCTCGGCCCCCTGTCTGGCCTGCTCCTCCAGCGTGGTGGCGATGTCCGAGCCCGCATCTTCCATGCCGGCCGCGACGATCGTGAGCACGGCTGCGGCCAGTCCGATCACGCCCGCGGACAGGAGCGTCCAGTTGGTCGTCGTGGCGCCATCCTCCTCGCGGAGCAGCCTGCCGATTGCGCACGTGGTCTGCACGTTGGTCCTCGCCTCTTCCGGTCAGGACGCGACCATTACGAGGAAATGCGTTCAATCGTTGACGAAACCGCGGTGATTCCTTCGGGTTCGCCCGGTAAAGGTCTCCTCGCGGCCATATCGCGTCGCGCGAATGCGACACTCCGGCTGCCGCAACACACAGGGGGCCGGGCGCGCTTGATTCCCGTCACCGATCGGACAACGGTTCCCCCGATATCGAAAGCGTGCCCGCATGGCCCGACGTGGACGGCGGCGGCAGGCGGGCGACCCGTCATACCAGCGCGGCCACGCACGGCCAGAAAAGGAAAAGAGACAGACATGAGCAAGGTTCGCAAGGCGGTGTTTCCCGTGGCGGGCTTCGGGACCCGGTTTCTCCCGGCCACGAAGTCGATCCCGAAGGAGATGCTTCCCGTCGTCGACAAGCCCGTCATTCACTACGCCGCCGAGGAGGCCGTGCGCGCCGGGATCGAGACGCTCATCTTCGTGACCGGCCGCCACAAGCGCGCGATCGAGGACTATTTCGACGCCGCCCCCGAACTCGAGGCGACGCTTCGGGCAAAGGGCAAGGACGGGGCGGCCGACGTCGTCCACTCGATCCTGCCCAACGGTGTCAACTGCATCTTCGTGCGGCAGAACCTGCAGCTCGGCCTCGGCCACGCCGTGCTCTGCGCCGAGCCCGCGATGGGACACGAGCCCTTCGCGGTGCTGCTGGCCGACGACTTTCTCGGGACAGAAGGTCAGGATTACCTGACCGAGATGGTCGGCGCCTACGAAGCCACCGGCAAGACCCAGATCGGCGTCATGCCGATCGACGGCCCCGAGATCGCGCGCTACGGCGTGGTAAAGCCCGGCGTCGGCGACAAGGAGGTGCTGGGCCTCGTGGAAAAGCCCAAGTCCGAGGATGCGCCATCAAATCTCGCCTCGATCGGACGCTACGTTCTGGCGCCGGAGGTCATGCCCATCCTCGCCGAACTCGGGCCCGGCATGGGCGGGGAAATCCAGCTTGCCGACGCGATCAACACGCTGGCCACGCGGCCCGATTGCGGCGTGCAGTCCGTGCCGTTGAAGACGCGCCGTTTCGACTGCGGGCAGGTGCGCGGCTATCTCGATGCCATTCTCTACGTTGCCGACCGCCGCAAGCGGCCACGCGACGACGACTGAAGTCGGCCCCTACCCCGCATTGCACGAGCCGGCCAGCACAGCTGGCCGGCCGCCACGCCTGACACCGTCAGCGCGCCGCGCGAAGGGCCTGCCGGGTCTCGGGCGTCGCCATCTGCCGGTGAAGCCGCTCGAAGATCGCCCGCGCCCCGGCCTGGTCGCCCGCGTTGAGGAGCGCGTAGCCGTGCAGGAGCGATAGGTCCCGTCGGGTCGTGCCGGTCAGCTGCGCATGTGCGGCGAAGAAGGCCGCGGCGCGCCCGAAGTCGCCCGCCTCGTAGGCCCGGACGCCGCGCTGGTCGAGGATCTGGCCCTCGACCTCGATCCGCTGGGTGCGCGTCAGCGGCGCCGCGGCTGCGATCTGGGCCGCCTGCTCGGTCATGTTGAGCCGCAGCATCGACAGCAACAGCCCGTAGCTCGCGTCCCGGCGCATTTCGGAACCCGTGGCCCGCCGGGCGGCCTCGTCGAAGGCCGACACGGCCTCCATCGCGCGATCGGCGTTGTAGGCGCACCAGCCGCGCTGGAACAGGACGTCGAGATTGCGCGAGCCCTGCGACAGCGACAGGCACTGCGCCCAGGCGCCGCGCTCGGCCGCGGCCTGGACGGCCGAAAGCGCACCGCCGCCGCCGCCGCCCGAAGGCGCGGCAGCCGGGGTGCCCGGCGCGACGACGGCGGGGCCGCTGGCGCTCGCCTGGACGGTGTCGGGCTCCGACGTCTCCTCGCGCTCGGCGGGCGCCGGCTGGGAGTCCGGCGCCGCGGCGGCACCGTCGAGTTCCAGCGCGATGACCTGCTCGTCCTGCATCCAGCGCGGCTCCTCTCCGCGGCCCGCACGCACGCGGTCCTCCGCGGCGCGGATGCGCGGCGCGGCATCGGGCGCCTGCGCCTGCGCGGCGTCGGAGAGTTCGGCCAGCGTGTCGGTGGGAGCGACGGCTGCCGCCTTCTCCAGAGTCGCGATCAGGACCTCGGGCGAGGTGCAGGTCCGCGTCACGGCCCGGAAGACCGAAAGCGCCTGCGTCGTGTTGCCGAGCTCCAGATGCGCCTCGCCCAGCAGCCAGGCGTTGTTCACCCGCTCGCAGGACAGAAGGCTCGGCACGCCGCGCACGATGTTGACGAGCGTGGCCACGTCGCCCATGCGTTCCGCCGCGTCGAACTCCGCCTGCGCCTGCGTGAGGTTGAGGTATTCCATCATCTCCGCGGGTGGCGACCAGTCGGTATTCTGCGCGTCGATCTCGGCGATCAGCGCGCGCGCGTCATCGAACTCGCCCACCTCGATCAGGCGGTAGACCTCGTCCACCTGCCCCGGACCCGTCTGCGCGAAGAGCTGGCCCAGGTCCTCGGGCGGTGTCCAGTCGGGAAACTCCAGCATCAGCCGCCGCGTTTCGGAGCGAACGGCGGTCTCGTTCTGCTCCTCCCAGTAGTAGCGCAGCGCGGTCAGGTCGCCCTGCGTGGGCGTCTGCGCGAGAGCAGCGGTGGCGGAGAGCGCGAGGAGCGCCGCGCCACACAGCGCGCCCCGGAGATGGCGGTGCATCAGATGGGAAGGCATGACGGGAACCGTTCCGTTTGTGACAGGAGTGCGAAGAGGTGCAGGGTCGCCGGGTAGTAGGGCTGCTCGGCGCCGAAGCTCGGGATCGCGGCGCCGACGCCGCCGTTGACCGCGCATGTGACGAGGCCTGCGATGGCGGCATAACCGGGATCGGCGCTCGTCTCCAGGACGGCTCCGGTCTGGGCGTCGATGACCGTGGCGTTCTTTGCCGGTGGCAGGGCCTGCCGCGCATCCGCGAGCGCCGCCGCCGCGCGCCGCAGCGCCGGGTGGCCGCGCTCGCCCGACCACGCGAGAAAGAGCGGCACGCGCAGCGCCTCGTATCCCATGTGGGACGAGAAGCGGGGATCGGAGCGGAGGCCGCTGGTGGTGACCGTCACCCAGTCCGGGACGAGCTGCACCGCCGCGATCTGCGCCATCATGTCGAGTCCCGACTGGGCCGCGGCGCCAAGCTGCGACACGCCCGTGGCCGCAGCCACCTCGCGCATCGCGCGGGGCATCATGTAGGAGGGATTGATCGTGACGCCCTCCTCGCCGACGAAGCCGTACTCGGCGGGCAGCAGGATGGGCGTGCCGGGGCGGTCGGGCCGCGTCGCGATGCACTTGGCGGCGAGGTCGCGCGCGGTGGCGGCGGCCCGGTCGCGCCACGCGGGCTCGCCGAAACGCTCCGCGCCGCGGATCAGTGCCCAGGCGTAAAAGAGATCGCCGTCGCTGGCGTTGTTGGGATCGGCGACGCGGCCCGGCACGTCGGGCTGCCAGCGCCAGGCGAGCAGGTTGTCGGGCCGGATCGCGAGATTGGTCTCGGTCCAGTCCATCATCCGTTCGAAGGCTTCGACGTCGCCGATCTCGGCGGCCAGAAGCATCCCGTAGCCCTGCCCCTCGGAATGGCTGGCCATGCCCTGCGGGCGGTCGACGACACGGCCCGAGAACTCCAGGTGGGCGAAACGCCATGCCTCCCAGAGCGGCCAGAGCGGGTGGGCGCCGCCCGTGGCGGCCTGGGCGGAGAGGCGATCCGGACCTGCGCCCAGCCCCAGCGCGGCGCCGCCGGCCAGCGTTGCGAGGAAGCGCCGGCGGATCATGACCGCCCCCGCGTGACGATGATGAAACCCACCGCAACGATGATCGACAAAGCGGTCAGCAAGAGCGTGGCTCCCATGAAGTGGAGCGGTTCGAGCGTCGCGTAGGTTCCCATGATGTCCCTCAGGTTTCTTATGTTGACGGGCTCGTGCAGTTCGAGATGGAGGTCGGGCGAGGTCCAGCTGGCCCAGCCGCCCTGTTCCGAGTAGATGGCGAGCTGCCCGTTCGGGCCGTTCGCGGCGTCGCGGCTCGCGGCAAGCACGCGGGCGATGGCGGCCGGGTCGGCTTGCGGGCCGAGGACCAGCCACACCTCCCCCGGACGATCCGGGTCGGGCTGCAGGAGGGCGGCCGTCGCGGTTCTCTCCGCAAGCCAGTCCTCCAACGGCTCCGCGGCCCCGAGCGTCAGGCGGCGAAGCTCGGCAATCACGCGCTGCGCGATCCCAGCCAGCCCCGTGGCGGGCGCGAGATCGTCCATCACGGCGCCGTCCACCGCGTCCCATGCCGTGGCGGCGGTCACCAGCCGGTCGGCGTCGAGCATCCGCTCGCGGCCCAGCGCCTCGGTCAGCGCGGTCAGCGCGCCGCCGAACGATGCCGCGTCGATGGTCTCGAGATCGGCGAGGGTGGCAATGGTGAGCGAGGTCTCCTCGCCGGGGGGTACCGGGTCCTGTTCCGCGGGCACGAGCGCCGCGGCCACCTGCGGCACGATCCCGGGCTCGAAGACGTTCGCCGCGCGGTTCGTGGGGGCGATACCGCCGACGGACAACCGCGCGAGCGCAAGGTCGATCGAGGGCAGCGACATCCGCGGTGTTCCGGGCACGGTCAGGCGGCTCTCGGGGGAGACCTCCACGACCGGTTCGGAGAGAGCCGGACACGCGCGGTCCACCGGGTCGCCGGGTACCAGGACCTCGAAATCGATCCGGTTGGCGCCGGGATGCAGAAGCCGCGCGGGAAAGGTGATCCCGAGCGTCGGCAGCGCCGAGCCGTCGCCCTCGTCGAGGGGCAGCATCTGGATGGTCACGCCATTGGCCTTCACGAGCAGGAGCGAGCCATCGGGCAGCCCGGGCGCAAAGCGATAGTCAAGGGCAAGTTCTGCCTTGGCCGAGGTCAGCATGAGCCAGTCCTGCGGCAGGCGGAACGGGACGGAGACGACGTCGTAACGCCCCTCGGCCGCCAGCCGCCCGGGCGCGAGCGTCGCGAGCGGAACCGCCTCGCCGGGGCGGAGCGCCTGCAGCCCGACGTCCGCCGGCGCCTCGAACGCCGTTGCGAGAAGCCCCCGCAACTCCGACCAGTCCGAGCCCTCCTCGACGAGGAGCACGAGCGCGCCGTCGCCGCCGCGCGACACCCGCGGCGCGAGAAGGCCCGCCTCCGGCGGCACGGCGGTGATCCGCGCCATGGGCGGTGTATCGGGGGCGAGCGTCCAGTAGGCGACGGTCTCGATGCCGGGAGGGGTGCCGCCGAGAATCGCGGCAAGTTCGGCGAGGAAAGGCGCGGCGTCGCCCAGCGGCCGCTGCGGGGCCGAGCGGCGGATCGGGATGGGCTGGCCCTGCGCCGCCTGGGCGGCGAGCGCCGCGACGAAGCCCGCGGCGTCGGACCCGAAGGCATCGCCCGGCATCGGCACACCGCTGCCTGCAGTATCGATCTCGGTCCAGACGGCGAAGGATGCGTCCGGGCCGCAGGCGACGCGGTGGGTGTGGCGCGCCTCGATCTCGATCAGGTTTCGCCCGGCCCTCAGCACGCCCTCGGGCACGCGAAGACCCTCCTGCTCGAAGCCGGCGAAATTGTCGGGCATCAGCGTCCCGAGCGCGCGGCCGTTGACGGAGACGCGCAGCGAACTCTCCTCCGGCAGGACGTCGATGCTGCTGCGATGAGACAGCAGCAGGTCGGTCGCGCCGGGATCGGCCGGCAGGATCAGGACGAAGCGCTCGGTCGTCACCTCGCCCGTGAGGCGCGGAGTGGCAAGGTTGTCCACGAGCCGGCTCTCGGGGCGCACGGGCGCCAGGCGCGTGGCGGCATCCGCGGCATCCGTCCCGGCGGCGTCCGCGACGCGGCGGCCCCGCTCCGCCGGCTCGACCGCTGCGGGCGCGTCGGGTGCGATCTCGATCGCCGACCCCTCCGGTTCCACCGAAGAGCCCGGATCGATCTGGATGAGCTGCGCCGCCGCCGGCACGCCAAGGGCCAGGACGGCAGAGAGCCCGATCACGGCTGCGCGGATATGCAGCGCCGTGCTCATGCGCTCTTCGCCTCGTCCACGATAAAGTCGAAGGCGTCGTCGTCATCGCGACGCTCGCGCGTGGGGCCAGACTCGAAGTCCGCGCCGAAGGCAAGCAGGTGGACGGGCACCTCCTCCTCGTTCGACGTCTCCTGCTTGCGGCGCCGGCGAGCGGGTTCCTTGGCGAAATCCACGAAGGTGCGCGGGATGGCCATGACCGACAGCCAGAAGACGTAGAGAAGGCCCCGGATCAGGCCGCGGGCCTGGTAGACATCCTCGCGGCGCTGGCGCCAGTGCTCGCTGTCGTTGAAGATCAGGTAGGCCACCGCCTCGCGCGCCGTCATCGGCTGGTCGGGCACGAAACGCAGGCCGAGGACGATCCCCTCGGCGCCGGTATGCATCGTCTGGACCTTCGCGCGCAATTCGCGTTCGAGATCGGGCGCCTCCGGGAAGTGGGGGCGGAACACGATCTCGTCGCCCTCCGCCAGCCCCGCGATGCGTTCGGCCGCGGGCGAGCCATGGGGCGGCGTCGCCATCTCCACCCGAACGCCGCTGGTCGAGGCGTCGTTGATCGTCGCGCGCAGGTCCGGCCCCTTGCCGTCCGCACCGGGCCGCCAGGCTGTCGTCTTGACGGCCATCGGCACGCGCGGCACCGACCGGCGCTGCTGTTTCTCGGCCACCGCGCGCAAGGCGAGCGCCGAGAGCAGAAGGTTGAAGACCGCCCAGGCGCCAACGATCGCGACCACCCCCCGGTCGCCGGGGAAGGCAATCCACCGGAAGCCGGCTGCCGCCACCCCTGCTGCCATCAGCAGGAACAGGATCAGGAGCGGCGCGAAGATCGGCGAGATGAAATCCTCGGCCAGCGTTTCGTCCTTGGCTGTCACCGCGAACTTGGCCGCGCGCGGGCGCAGGATCGTCTTGAAGATCTGCATCGCGAGGTAGGGCGCCTGCGCGACCTCGTAGACCTCGGAGATGAGCGGCCAGCGCACGCGGGCGAAAAGCGCGTTCTGCACGAGGAAGCTCACCACGAGGTAGGAGATCGCGTAGGCAAGAACCTCGTCTCCCGTGGCCACGAAGATCTCCAGCCCGAAGAAGAGGTAGAACAGCGGGATCACCATGAAGCTCAGCCGCACCAGCGGGAACAGCCAGAAGCTCATGGAATTGACGTAGCAGAGCCGCTGCGCGAACTTCAGTCCCGGGCGGAACAGCGGGTTCTTCAGCAGGAGCATCTGGATCATGCCCGTGGCCCAGCGGCCACGCTGCTGGATGAAGGAGGCGAAGGTCTCCGGCTGCAGTCCCGCGATCATGGCGCGGTTGACGTAGAGGCTCTCCCAGCCCTTGGAATGTATGTCGAGCGCGGTCTCGGCGTCCTCGGTGATCGTCTCGCCCGAGAAACCGCCCGCCTCGTTCAGCGCGCGGCGCCGCAGGATGGCGGCCGAGCCGCAGAAGAACGCGCCCTTCCAGCGGTCGAGACCGCGGTGGATGTCGCTGTAGAACATCTCGTTCTCCGCCGGGCAGGTCGGCGCGAGGCCGAGGTTCCGCTCGACGGGATCGGAGTTCAGGAAGAAATGCGGCGTCTGGACGAGGAATAGGCGCGGGTTCTCGACGAAGTAACCCACCGTCCGCGCGAGGAAGTCGCGGGAGGGCACGTGGTCGGCGTCGAAGACGACGACGAGATCTCCATCCAGACGCGACAAGGCGGCCGACATGTTGCCGGCCTTGGCGTGCTCGTTGCGGGCACGTGTGGAATATATGACGCCGAGATCGCGACAGAGTTGCTGCAGTTCGGCCCGCCGCGCCTT